>JAXDMF010000350.1:0-3147 GCA_034666205.1 Gemmatimonadales bacterium | reverse complement strand
CTGCTTCAGCGACCCGACCGTGATGTTGATCGCGTGGCGCAGCTGCGCCAGCTCGGCCGGGCTCTTGACGGCCCGGAGGCTGTCGAGCCGGGGATGCGCGTCGCGAACCTCGAGCCCTTTAGCCGGCTGCCGCGCCACCAGGTCGGCGATGAACCGGGCGCCCCGAGTGAGCGAGTCCTGGCCCGCTGCATCCCAGGTGGCGTAGTCGCGAAGATCGTAGACCGGGAGACCGAGCCCCACCAGCGAATCCACCAGCGGCGCGAGAGACGGGAGCGAGCGTACCTCAAGCCCGGTCTGCCGGGCGACCGTGGCCGAGTCGGGCGGGAATCCATCATAGAGCGCCCGGCGGGGATCTCTGGCGGCGGTGAAGAGGGTGCCGCTCGCGGCCCCGACCTGCTTCACCAGGACTAGCGCGGCGTTCGGCTCGAGGAAGCCGGTGAGGTAGCGGAACGCCGGCAGTTGGTTCCAGCGGCCGATGCTCACCGGATCGGGAGCCCCGAAGGCGATCACCACGCCGCTGTCCATCCGGGCGGTGAGGGAATCACGCCGGGCGGCGTACTCGGCGGTGGCGATACCCTGCGAAGGGTCCTGCGCCGCAAGGCCACTGACGAGGGCGACGGCTGAAACAGTGCATAGCAAATGAGCGCGTATCATGCGGGTAGCAACCTTGGTCGGAGTCGGGTGCAGCCAGTACGACAAATTTGTAGCCTTTGGGCGCTGTTGACAAAACCATCCGGATGACGCATAAATATGCGTATGACTGCTCGCGTGCTGCATCTCTCAGCCATAACGCTCCGGCTCAACGCCTGCTGCGCCCCGTGCGCCTGCATGTGTATGTGTGCCTGTATGGAGAACCTCCCGAGAGATCCCTTCTAGCGAGACGAACCGGTGCGTGATGTGACGCCAGGCCCGCGGAAGGAATCCGCGGGCCTTTGTCTTTTTTGTGCCCCAGGGAGTAAACAACGTGAACATCGACGATAGCACCACCACCGAGGAGTTCATCGGGTGGACCATCGAGCGCTTCCGCAACCGCAGGGTGGTGCTCACCACCTCATTCGGGATGGAAGGGTGCGCGCTCATCGACATGTACGCCCGGCACGGAGGTGCGCCGACGGTGGTGTACCTCGATACCGGGTTCTTCTATCCCGAGACCTATGCCCTGCGGGACCGCATGGTGCAGCGCTACCCGCTGGTCACCTTCGTGAACCGGGGCACCTCGCTCACGCCGGCGGCGCAGGCGGCGCAGTACGGCCCCCAGCTCTGGCGCCGGGACCCGGACCTGTGCTGCAACCTCCGCAAGGTCCAGCCGCTCCGGCTGGCGCTGACCGGCGCAGACGTGTGGATCACCGCGATCACCCGAAGCCAGGGAGGCTCCCGGCGCGAGGCTTCGCTGCTCGAGTGGGACTGGCAATACCAGATCCTCAAGATCTGCCCGCTGATCAAGTGGGATCGGCCCCGGATCTGGGAATACATCCAGCGGCACGACGTGCCCTACAACGAGCTGCACGAGCAGGGATACCCGACCGTCGGCTGCACCCATTGCACCGCGCCGGTACCGGGCTCCTCGCCCAGCGAGTACAGCCGGGCGGGACGGTGGGCGGACGTCGATAAGACAGAATGCGGACTGCATGGGACCGGAACGAACCAGGAGCCCATTCCCCTCTCCTCATCCCGAGCGTAGCGAGAGCCTGCCCTGAGCGCAGCGAAGGGGACCTACCTCGCTGGTCCGGTACCGCGGCCAAGGTCCCTCGGTAGCCTTCCCCTTCGCTCTGCTCAGGGTCAGGGTACCTCGGGATGAGGAGAAACAAGGAATCAACGATGACCGGTAAACCTGAATCAAAAGTCGAAGTCGCCAAGCGTCACAGCCGCCATCTCCGCGGAACCATCGCGGAGACGCTCGCCTCCGGCGCAACCCACTTCGAGCACGACGATATCCAGCTGCTGAAGTTCCACGGGACCTATCAACAGGACTCGCGGGACGAGCGGCGAGGGCGCGAGTCGGCCGGCGAGGAGAAGGCCTACTCCTTCATGGTGCGAGTGGCCGTCCCTGCCGGCGCGATCACCGCGGAGCAGTACCTCGCCCTGGAGGAGATCGCCGATAAGCATGCCAACGGCACGCTGCGGGTGACCACCCGTCAGGGCTTCCAGTTTCATGGCGTGCTCAAGGGTGATCTAAAGCCCACCATCGCCGCCATCAACCGGGACCTGCTGACCACCATCGCCGCCTGCGGCGACGTGCAGCGGAACGTGATGGGCTGCTCCGCCCCGCTGGCCGACGCCGACCACGCGGCGGTACGGGAAGTAGCCGTCGCCCTGGCGAAGGAGCTGCGTCCCACTTCGAAGGCGTATCACGAGATCTGGCTCGAGGGCGAGAAGCAGGTGTCCACCGAGCAGGAGGAGCCGTTCTACGGCGACCGCTACCTGCCGCGGAAGTTCAAGACCGCGGTCGGGCTCTCGGTGGACAACTGCGTGGACATCTACTCCCAGGACGTGGGGCTGCTGGCGATCGTCGCCGACGGGCGGATCCGGGGATTCAACCTGCTGGTCGGCGGCGGGCTCGGCATGACCCACAACAAGGCCGACACCACCGCGCGCCTGGCCCAGCCACTCGGCTTCGTGCCGACGGCTCATGGAGTCGAGGCGGTCCGCCTCGTGGCCGCGATCTTCCGGGACCACGGCAACCGCTCCGATCGCCGGCACGCCCGGCTCAAGTATCTCATCGCCGAGTGGGGCATCGATCGCTTTCGTGACGAGTTCCAGCGACGGGCCTCGTTCCAGCTCGGCCCTGCCGTGAGCCATCCGCCGCTGCCCTTCCATGACCACCTCGGACGGCACCGCCAGCCGGATGGCCGCTTCTTCTACGGCGTCTTCATCCAGAGCGGCCGGATCGTGGACACGCCGGGACACCGGTTGAAGACTGCGCTGCATCAGATCATCACCCGCTTCCGGCCCGGCATACGGCTCACCGGGCAGCAGAACCTGCTGCTCACCGATCTGGACGCGAGGAGCGTCGAGATGCTGGAGCTCCTTCTCCGCGCGCACGGGGTCCCGCTGGCGCTGGAGCTGTCGGCCGCTCGGCGGTTCTCCCTCGCCTGCCCTGCTCTACCCACCTGCGGACTCGCCGTGGCCGAATCGGAGCGGGTGATC
>JAXDMF010000349.1:0-5904 GCA_034666205.1 Gemmatimonadales bacterium | reverse complement strand
TGGCTCGATCTTCGGCCTCGGTGGACAGCATCGGGAGCGATCGGGCGGGGGTGACGAGGTGCCTACCTCGTATGTGGTCGATCCCGGCCGGCGCAACCGGCCCAGCTCGTTTTACAACACCGGCCAGGTGCCCTTCTCCCGAGCCGGTCGGGGCTTCTCGGCGAATTTCAACTACTCGCTGTCGCGCACCAGAGAGATTCCCGGGGTCGCGCCTCAGGTGGATCAGCAGAGCCTCGGGTTCAGCACCAACTTCTCCCCGACTCCGTTCTGGTCGCTCTCCTGGTCCTCGCAGTACAACATCACGGGGGGAAAATTCGAATCCCAAGTCGTTCGGCTGGAGCGGGAGCTGCACGACTGGAGGGCGGGGTTCAACTTCGTGCGGAATGCAAACGGCAACTTCGCGTTCTACTTCTCGATTTACCTGATGGCCCTGCCGGAGCTCAAGTTCGACTACAATCAGACGACATTTGAGCCGTAGCCTGTCCCCGCAGGGGGACATGGCAAGCGGGGCGGCGGGGCGGTAAGAAGCACACCCGCAGGCTGGTTCCGACTTTCCGCCCCGCTGCCCCGCTGCCCCGCTTCCCCGCTGTTCTTGGCACGCGATCTGCCGCAGGCGAGGTATCCCTCTCTGGAGAATCAGCTATGCGGGGCTTCCGGGCACCGGTTCTTTTCCTGCTGGTTGCGGCCTGCTCGTCCGACCATACCGCCCCGGGTGATGTCCCTGACGTTCCGGCCACGCTCGCCAGCACCACGCTCGACCAGGCGATTGCGCTTACCTGGTTGGACAACTCGTACACGGCGGATCCCGCCAACTTCCGGAATTACCGGGTCTTCAGCACGACCTACGATCTCGACAACGCCGTGTGCGGCGCGTGGCGGCTCGAGGGGACCACGGTCGCGCCGGAGTTCATCGTGGGCGCGCTGGACAACGGCGTTCCACGCTGCTTCGCGGTGAGTGCGGTCAGCGTAACCGGAGCGGAGAGCGCCCAATCGCCGATGCGCACCGATACTCCCCGTCCCGATGCCCGCAATGTGGTAGTGTATGCGGTCCAGGTCCGGGCGGACAGCAGCGGCTTTCGCTTCTGGGATGATGACGGCGATGGACAGGTCGAGGATGGCGAGCTGGGGCGGATCCGGCCCGGAGCCGCCACCGATATCGACTTCTTTGTGGACCGGGATGGGACCGGCGCACTCTTCTTCAACCCCGTCCGGGCCGGCACCGGCGTCGAGCTCTATGGCAACGTGCCCGTCGAGGATCTTACCAGCGTGGACATTGCCCCGTGCATAGCGGGAGCCACCCCGGGGCAGTGTGCCGCGTACACAACCTCACCAATCGAGGCTTCGCCCGGGTTCGGCTATGTGTTCGAGACCGACGGTGGCGACGGGTTCATTCGGTATGGCGCGGTGCGGGTCACCCATGTGGGACAGAGCTTTCTGATCCTCGACTGGGCCTTCCAAACCGATCGTGGAAACCCCGAGCTGCTGGTGCAGAGGCGCTGACAGGGGTTGAATCGGCGGCGGCACTGCACCAACTTCGGGCGATGCCCCAGCCATCGTGCGTTCTCGACGGACAATCGCTCGCAATTGGAGATGTGGTTCGGGTGGCGCGTGATCCAGCCACCCGTATCGGGGTTCAACCCGAGGCACGGCGCGCACTCCTCGGGAGCCGGGCGCTGGTAGACCGGGCCATCCGATCGGGTCACACGATCTACGGGATCAACACCGGCTTCGGCAAGCTGGCCAATGTGCGTATCCCGCCCGACCAGCTGGATCAACTCCAGGCCAATCTGATTCGCAGTCACGCCGCGGGCGTGGGGACTCCACTCCCGCCGGCGGTCGTCCGCGCCGTCATGCTGCTCCGGGCGAACGTCCTCCTACGTCCCACCAGCGGCGTCCGTCCCGAGCTGGTGGACGCGCTGGTTGCCCTGCTCAATGGCGGTGTCATACCGCTGGTGCCGGAGCAGGGAAGCGTCGGGGCCAGTGGAGACCTGGCGCCTCTGAGCCATATCGGGCTGGCGCTCATGGGTGAGGGGCAGGTCCTCTCCCGTGATGGCACCTCCGTCCCCGCGGCGGGGGCACTCACGGCGGCGAAGCTCGATCCCTATCGGTTCGCCCCGAAGGAAGGCCTCGCCTTCATCAACGGCACTCAGGCCCAGACCGCACTGCTGGCCCTGATGGTACACGACGCGAATGTTCTGTGGCGAACCGCGGTGGGCGCCGCGGCGATGAGCCTGGAGGCGTTGCGGGGGACTCCGGCACCGCTCGATCCGAGAATTCATCTAGCCCGGCCCCATCCCGGACAGATCCGAGCCGCGGCACTCATGCGCGCTCTGCTGGAGGACAGCGAAATCCGGGAGTCGCACCGCGAAAACGATCCCCGGGTGCAAGACGCTTACAGTCTCCGTTGTGCGCCTCAGGTTCTCGGCGCCGTGGCCGACGCGATCCGCTTTGCCCAGGACACGGTGATGGTCGAGCTCAACGCCTCGACCGACAACCCGCTCGTCTTCGAGAATGGCGACGTGATCTCGGGGGGAAATTTTCACGGCCAGCCGGTGGCGCAAGCGCTCGACCTGCTGGCGATGACGCTGACGACACTGCAGGCGATCGCCGAGCGGAGGGTGGAACGGCTGGTCAATCCCGATCTATCGCAGGGTCTGCCGGCCTTCCTGACCAGTGATCCAGGGCTGTGTTCCGGCCTGATGATGGTGCAGATCACGGCGGCGTCGTTGGTGGCGGAGTCTCGAGCCTTGGCCATGCCGGCGAGTATCGGGTCCATCCCCACGGACGCGAACCAGGAGGATTTTGTCCCCATGGGTATGGCGGCAGCCTACAAGGCAGGGCGGATCCTGGTCAATGCGCAGCGAGTGGTCGGGGCCGAGCTGCTCTGTGCGGCCCAGGGATTGGAGTTTCTGAAGCCACTGGCTCCTGGCCGGGGCGTCGCCGCGCTCTACAACAGGCTGCGGGGTTTGAGTCCTCCAGTGCTGCCGCTCACGGCTGATCGCTCGCCGGCGCCGGACCTCGAGCGCGTGGCCAGGGCGGTAGCGGAGGGCGAGCTCGACCCGGAACCCCTCGAAACCAGACTGCTCGCGGGTGGGTAAGGCGGTACTGTCCAAAACGTTGACTCCTCTGTGGCTGCTGCTTGCCCGGGTTTCGGCGGCCCGGTATCTTTCGATGCCCCCGACTCTTATCTCCAGTCATCCTTCTCAGCCCCGGCCGCATGAATCTTGAAAAGCTGAAAGACACGGCGCGGAAGCTGGAGCAAAAGGAGGACTGGCGAAAGGCCATAGAAGTTTACCTGAAGGCCATCCAGCAGGCTGAATCGGGGGCGGAGACCAGCCCCGACCTCTCCCTGTATAATCGGGTGGGCGATCTCTACCTCAAGATCAATGACACGGCCGAAGCGGTTCGTTCGTACGAACGGGCCGTCGACCTGTACGCCGACCAGGGCTTCTTCAACAACGCCATCGCGCTCTGCGGCAAGATCCTTCGGGTGAACCCCGGCAGGACGCAAACCTATCTCAAGCTCTGCCAGCTTCACGCCCGCAAAAACGTCGTCAGCGAAGCCAAGCGCAATCTGATCGAGTTTCTGGAGCGGATGAACGCTCTGGGGCAGCTGGATCAGGCATTCCAGGCTGTCAAACTCTTTACCGATCAGTTCTCCGGCAGCCAGGAGATCCGCAGCATGCTGGTCGAGCTGCTCCGGGCCACATCGCGGGGCGATGAGGCGCGCGAACAGCTGGAGAAGATGGCGCAGGACCTGGAGGACTCGGGTGACAAAACCGCAGCCCGGAAGGCGCGGGAGCGGTTGCATGGCCTCGAGTCCGAGCACCACCCAGCCGCCGCGGCTCCGCCTCCCCAGTCCAAGCGCGGCGACTTGATTTTCCTCGACACGGGCGTGGAACTATCCACCAGCCCGCCGCGCGGGGCGGCGCCGGCCCCCCCACCGCGACCGGCCAAGGAGCCCGTACGGCCCGTACGGGAGCCTGCACCGCCGGAGCCGGAGCCGGAGCCGGTTGCCCTCGACGAACCACTCATCAGCGAGCCTCCCACGCCCGAGTCCTCCCCATTGGATGACCTGATCGTCGACCCGATGATTGGACAGGCGACCGGCATGGGCGCAGACTCGCTGCTCGGCCTCGAGCCCACGCTGGATGCCGGAGACGATTCGATCGAGCCCTTGCCTGACCTCACCGCCCCGCTCGATATCCAGCGCCAGGAGCCGGACGATCTGGATTTCGAGCCGATGACCCTGGAAGGAATGGAAGGCACGTTCGTGCCCGGGTTGATCCAGGACCAACCGAGCGGGCTGGACTTCTCGGACGACATGATGATGTCGCTTCCCGAGGCCGACCCAGCTCCCGAAATGGACGTGGAGCTGGAGGACACGGTCGAGATCACCTCGGTCGAGCTCACCTCCGACCATGGGGCCGATGCGCTCCTCGGGGAAGCCCCCGCATCGGACCGAGCGGAGGCGGCGGTCACGGACGACCTGGCCGACCTGGAAAATCGGGTACTCGACGATCCGGAAAATCCGGATCTGCATCTCGTGCTGGCCGACAAACTGATGTCGATGAAGGCGACCGAGCGAGTCGCGGAGGAGCTCGAGTTGGCGTTGGCCGGCTACGAGGACCGGCAGGACTGGTCACGGGCGGCTCAAATGTCCGATCGTCTGGTCGAGCTGTCGCCCGACAGCATCGCGCACCATCAGAAGCGGGTGGAGTTGGCATACCGGATGGGTGATCGCGCTCCTCTGCTGGAGGCGTACCTTGGTCTGGGAGATGCCCTCGCCAAATCCGGTGCGCTGGACAAGGCGGCGGCGGTGTACGGCCGCGTCATCGAACATGACCCGGGCAACGGTCGGGCGGCGGAAGCGTTGCGCCGGCTGGCGCCGGCACCGGCTCAGCCGCCTGCTCCGGTAGCGACCCCGACCCCAAAGCCGGCGCCCTCTGCCGTGCCCGCTGCGCCACCGCCCGCTGCCGCGGTACCGAAGAGCCCGCCGCCTCCGCCCAAGAGTGCTCCGCTGCCGCCCAAGAGTGCTCCACTGCCGCCCAAGGCCACCCCGACGCCGGCTCCTTCACCTCCGCCGAAGCGGGCGCGGACACCCGTGGTTTCGAACGACGATTTCATCGATCTGGGATCGATGGTTCGGGAGGAGGAGAGCCGTCCACGAGATACCCGGATGCGGGTCAACCGGCGCGAGCCGAAGGACCAGGACGAACAGCGTGAGTTTCATGAGATCCTGGAGCAATTCAAGCGAGGGATCGACCAGAATCTCGACTCTGACGACTACCAGTCTCATTATGATCTGGGAGTTGCGTTCAAGGAGATGGGTCTGCTCGACGAGGCCATCTCGGAGTTCCAGAAAGCACTGCGGGCGCCCGAGGGCAGACTCCGCACCTCCGAGGCTCTGGGAATAGCGTTTTTCGAGAAGGGGCAGTACGCAGCGTGTGAGTCCGTGCTGCGAAAGGCGGTCGAGGGCCTGGACGAAGGTGACGAGGCGAAGATCGGGTTGTTGTATTGGCTGGGGCGGGCCTCCGAGGCGCTGGGCAAGGAGGCCGATGCCATCGCCAGCTATGAGCGGGCCATGGTGGTGGACATCCGCTTCCTGGATCTGAGCCAGCGGATGCAGCGCCTTGGAGCGGGACGGCGCCGGTGACCCCACAAACCGCGCCGGTGACACTGGCCGACCTGCAGCATCCTCTCCGCCCCCGCCTCGATCAGGTCCAGCAGGAGCTCCGACGCATCGTCGAGGCGGATTTCGGCCTGATCTCCGAGGTGAATGCCCACCTGTTTCAGATGCACGGGAAGATGTTCAGGCCCACCCTCCTGCTATTGGCCGAAGAAGCGATCGGCGGCAGGGAGCCCCGGGCCACGCTTCTCGCGGCGGTGACCGAGCTGATCCAC
>JAXDMF010000348.1:0-3556 GCA_034666205.1 Gemmatimonadales bacterium | reverse complement strand
CGGCGCGGGAGCCTGATTCTGGGCCAGATCGACATCGACAGCGACGTCCCCGATCCGTTCACCGCGGAGGAAGAAGCCGAGGTGAAGCAGGTCGCTGATGCGCTCGCGATACTGCTTTGAGCCACCCAACCCACCTACCTCTCAGTTGGGGGGGCGGCAGCTGCGGTGGGGCTAGTTCTTCCTGCAGTGCCTGAGACTCAAACTCGCCAAGTACGCGGCGTCCGCATCTTCGAGCGCCGAATCGGCAGCGGGTCACCGGCCGTGGTGTTGCATGGCGGCCCCGGCGCCCACCACGACTATCTCCTTCCCGGATTCGATGCGCTCGCGCGCGATCGTGAGCTGATCTATTACGACCAGCGGGGCGGCGGACAATCGCCAGTGCCGCGGGAGACGCCGGTTGGCTGGCGGGAGCACGTGGCCGACCTCGAGGAGCTTCGCCGGCAGTGGGGCTTGGAGAGGCTCACAATAATCGGCTACTCGTGGGGCGGGCTGCTGGCGCAGTTGTACGCCACAGAGTACCCGAACCAGGTCGGCCGATTGGCGCTGGTCTCGCCTGCGCCTGCGTGGCTGGAGATGCGTCTCGAATTCGAGCGCCGCTTTGCCGAACGGAACCTGGCCCCCGCCCTCCAGCAGCAGCGGGCCGAGCTCAGGACCAGCGGTCTGCGGGAGAAGGATCCGGCGGGATACGCCCGTCGGTTGTTCGAGCTCTCGGTGTCCGCTTATTTCTACGACCCCGCCCGCGCGCGCGATCTCACGCCCTTCCGAGTGACCGGTCGTACCCAGCAAGAGGTCTGGTCCAGCCTGGGCGACTACGACCTCCGGCCAGCACTCGTCGGCCTCGACATCCCGGCCATCGTGCTCCAGGGCGAAGACGATCCCATCCCGCTCGAGGCAACCCGCACCGTGGCCCGACTTCTCAACGCTGAGCTTCATCTGCTTTCCCGCTGCGGCCACGTGCCGTATGTCGAGGCGCATGAGGAGTTTGTGCGATTGCTGGATGGGTTTTTGATCAGATGACTCGCGACTCCCCGCTCGCGACTAAATTTCCACCATGTCCTCCCCCCGCTCCACCCCGTTCGACCTCGTCTTCGGTGACACCGCGCAAAAGATCTTCCCCGAGATCAGCACCGCGCTAAACCAGTCCGGCACCGAGCCGCGCGACCGCGACGCCTTTCTGATGGTACGGGAGGTGGTGACCCTGTTGCGCGAGCTTCGGCCGGAGGAGGGCCTGGGCGAAGCCATCGACCAACTCGCGGCCCTGGTCCACCACTCGTTTCTGTTCTGGGCCGCGGGCTGCCTGGTCGTGGAGCTGCCCACCGAACATTTGGGTGACTTTCTCAGCACATCGCCATCGGCCGACGAGCAGCCCCAGGAGCCGCCCGCGTATTACGTCCAGTTTCCCGAGCGACGGATCTGGGCGCAAGCCGTGACTGGGGTGCCTCCCGAGCCCCTGGACGGCTGCTTTGTGCATGCCTCACCGGAAGGGACATCGCTTAGAGTCCTCGGCGTGTTCGGCTTACACCGCGAGCGCGCGGGATTCACCGTGGTCGAGGTGGCCGGACCCCGCCCGATCGCGCTGGTCAGACCTGATGGTAGCCAGCTCTTCTCGCCAACCCTGCCGGGAGGAGTCGCGGCACGACTGTTCTCTCTTGCCGGCGGCGAGGAGATGCTGGAGCTCGGTTGGCGTACCCGGACATTGTTGGTGCCGTCATCGGCGGAGGCGAGCCGATGGAGACCGTAAAGGATTACCTGGATAAGAAGGCCGTCGCCCAAGTGCTGGAGCAGATTGCCGCGTTTCTAGAGCTCAAGAGCGAGAATCCCTTCCGGATCCGGGCATTCAGGACTGCAGCCCGGGCCATCAGCACCTTTCCCCGTGACTTACGCCAGTCACTGGAGGACGGGTCGCTCGCGTCGGCCAAGGGCGTCGGTCCAGCCACGTTGCAGATCGTCACCGAGCTGGTGGCGACCGGGCGAGCGAGCATGCTCGAGGAGTTGCGTGAGAAAATTCCTCCAGGCCTGGTCGAAATGCTGGAGATCTCGGGCCTCGGCGTCGCCAAGATCCGGCAGATCCACGAGGTGCTCGGCATCGACTCGCTCCCCGAGCTCGAGGCTGCCGCTCTCGACGGCCGGCTGGCGAAGCTGCCTCGGTTCGGGCCCAGGACCTCGGAGAACCTGCTCAAGGCTATCGCCTTCCTCCGCCAGGCCAGCGCCTACCGGCTCTCCCATCACGCTGCCGACGAGGCCGAGGGCCTGCGATCCGCACTCGAACGCCTGCCCGGCGTTACGAGCGCGATCGTCGCTGGGGACGTAAGGCGGCGAGCGGAAGTGGTAAAAGATCTCATCATCGTGCTGGTGGCCGAATCGTCTCCTGCCGAGCTGTTTCGCCGGCTGAGCCAGCTGCCCGGGGTCCATGAGTATGCCGGTCAGGACGAGCGCCGCCTGACGCTCCGGTTTGCGGGGGGTGCCAGCGCCCAGATCGTAGCCACGACACCGGTCAACGCCGGTGCGGTGCTGGTGCAGGCCACTGGGAGTGCGGGGCACCTACGAGAACTGGCCGCCTACGCCGGTGCGCGAGGATTCGGCCTAAACGGGGCAGCGCTCTGGCGGGGAAGCCAGTTCGTCCCGACCGCCGACGAGAACGCCTTCTACCATGCTCTGGGACTGAGCTTCATTCCCCCCGAACTGCGTGAAGGCACGGGGGAGCTGGCGGCCGCCGAGCGGCAGCAACTTCCCCGGCTGGTAGAGGCCAAGGATATCCGGGGGTTCTTGCACTGTCACACCAGCTACTCGGACGGGTCCAATACGGTGGAGGAGTTGGCGCTGGCTTGCCGGGCAGCGGGGTACGACTATCTCGGCGTGACCGACCACAGCCAGGCGGCCGCGTACGCCGGCGGGCTCCGGCCAGAGGATCTTGCCCGGCAGGGCGATGAGATCGATGAGGTGAATAGCCGGCTGACCGGGTTCAAGGTGTTGAAGGGCGTCGAGGCCGACATCCTCCAGGATGGCCGGATCGACTACGATGAGCAGGTGCTGGAACGGCTCGACTTCGTGATCGCGTCGGTGCACAGCCGGTTCAACATGGGGCAGCGAGAAATGACCGCGCGGATGCTCGCGGCCATGGACAACCCTCACCTGACCATCATCGGTCATCCAACCGGGCGGCTTCTCCTCTCCCGGGATCCCTACCCGATCGACCTGGATGCCGTCATCGAGAAGGCCGCGGCCACCGGCGTCGCCCTCGAGATCAACGCCGATCCGCACCGGCTCGACCTCGATTGGCGGGTGGTCCGCCAGGCGCGCGACAAGGGCGTGGCGATCTCCATCGGTGCCGACGCCCACAACGTCGCCGGCATCGGATACGTCGAGTACGGCATCGGCATGGCACGGAAAGGTTGGCTGGTGGCGGACGACATCCTGAACGCGAAGCCGGTGGACGAGTTCGTGGCATACGCGCGGAGGCGGCGGTTATGAAGGCGGGGAAGCGGGGAAGCGGGGTAGCGGGGCGGAACACCGCAGAAAAGCGAGGGGCCGTTCCCAAGCGCGCTCGGCTGTGGAA
>JAXDMF010000347.1:0-2959 GCA_034666205.1 Gemmatimonadales bacterium | reverse complement strand
AGCATCACCGCGTTGGCCGAACCCCCGGTGGCAGCTTTGCCAGCCGTGACCAAAAGTGGTAACTGCCACCGTCCACCTTACCAGTCGCCCGGTGTGGATCGCTGGGGAGAACTACGGATAGTTGCGGGGGGTGACAACGGACACGGACCCCCGAGCAGGCCTGAGACTGGTCGCCGGTGGCGTGGCGGGTCGTCTTAATAGAAGCTTCTGACCAGGATGCGCTGTGCCGGACGCCGCTTGGCCAGTGTCTTGTTGACGATCCCGACCTCCTCCACGGTCCCGTGGCGGACTTTCAGGAGCGCCGTCGAGGAGCCGGCCGGCGCGAAGTACCAGTAGTTCAGACCGACGTGGAACGGGGCGCCGGTCCGAAGCGCGTTGCGAGCGGCGCGGAGACTGGCTCCGGGACGAACCCCGCGCAGGGAGTAACGCCGGTTGGACGTCGACGCCCATACCACCCGGCCACGCAGCCGGCTGCGTTCGCGGCGGGGTAGTTTGCGGAGAAGCTTCGGAGAGGCGTAGCCGACCCTGATTCCGATGGGGGTCAGACAGAAGAAGTCCTCGTAGCGCTTGCGGCGGTCGGAGCTGTGTCTGTACGCGCGGTGTGCGCGCGCGCGGGACATCCCAAGCGTCACCAGCCCCAGAGTTCTGCCGTGCAGCCTGCCGGTCGCCCGCGGGCAACCACTTCGCACACCGCCGCCTTTCCCGGTCCCGCCGCCTTTCCCGGTCCCGCCTCCCTTCCCGGTCCCGGGGTTGCCGGTCCCCCCACCGGCTCCTCCGGGCGAGGATGGGGGCCGGGTGAAGCACGCGCTCGTTTGCCGCGTGACGTAGTTGAACGTGTTGCTCGAGGTGTTGTTGCCAGGCGAGCCTGTGGGATTGCCGGCGAAGGTGAACAGGGGGCAGTTATGTGCGTCCAGCGAAGCGGCGGTGAAGTCCAGGAGCGATCGGTCGCTCGGGCCACCGGGCTGGGTGCCGCACAAGATGCCCTGGTTGCAGATGTCGCCGCGGTGGTCGATGACCCCCGGGTGAATGTCACTGTAGGAAAAGCCGGGCTGGGCGGTGTTCGCGTTGGTCGACTGCGCGGTGGCGTAGGTCCACTTGCCGCCCGTGGAGTTGGGGTCCGTGACGCCGTTGACGGTGCGGAAATACCCGATGGAGAGCTGACCCGCGTACGGACCACCCACGGCAGCGGGAAGCATGTGCCCCGCGTCTGAGGATCCCACCTGGTTGAACGATGACCAGTGCTGGCCATGGTCATGGGAGGAGAAGAGGTAGACGTTCGCTGCCTTGGCAAAGGGCGTCTTGCCGATGTAGCCCGCGCCCACGACGTAGAGGTTGCCGGCGCCGTCGCGGACGAGATCATTGAAGATGTCGCCGAACTGGACGGTGTTCTCGCCGAACCGCTGTTCGCCGTCGAACACCGTGGAATCGGTGAAGGTCTTGCACTTATCGACTGATTTCGCGAGATAGAGCTGGCTGAACGTGCCGCTCGGCTTGCCCTGCGCTGCTGCCAGGGCATTCTCGCGCTGGGTGGTGGTCGCGAACAGGACGTACAGGTTCCCCGCCTTGTCGGTGATCGGGCGGGCGACCAAGGTTCCCCCGGTGATGTCGGTGGGAACATTGGATTGGATCGTCGGGTCGGTGATCAGTGGCCCGCAGGCGTTGGAGAAGACGTCCAGCCCCGCGTTGTCGCTTCGAAACGCGATCGGCTGTGCGCTGATGAATTCGTGATAGGTCAGGTACAGCGTCCCGTCCGGGGCGGCGGTCAGCCACTGGCGGTCGTCCGAGGGCCCGGCCTGGCCGCCGTTGGTGGTGGTGCAGTGACCGGGATCGGGCGAGGGACCGATCCCGATGAAGGTGGTGCCCCGATCGATGCTCTTGCAGATCTGAGCTGCGGTCGCTTCGAGGTCAGCGACGTACACGGCTCCTTTGGAGTACAGGACGTCACTGTCGCCCCCGCCGGAGTCCGAGCCGATCAGCTTTGCCGTGCCGAAACTGCTGCCGTCGTCGCGTGAGACCCAGAAGCCGACACCGGGATTTCCGTTGATCCCGCTCGGAATGCCCTGCGGGCCCGCGACGAACACGTCGCCCAAGGGATCGGTGGCGATACTGGGCTCCCCACCGGCCGCGCCGGTGAGCTTGACCGGCGTGGAAAAAGTCGCGGCCGCCGCCGCCGGAGCAAACGCCGTCACGGCCGCCAGCACACCCATCACTGCTCGTATCCGCATCAGGCCTCCTCAGGATTGCTTCCGGCGCCGCCCAACGGTCGTTGTCGGCCTCAGATCATGATTGTCCTGAATCTGGCGTTTTGGCGCAAGCGCCACCGGACTGACTACCCAGGTGGTTGTGGGAGGTGTCCGAGAACAGGTTCAGGCAAACCCCACCCGGACACCCCAATATGGTGTACTGTACGAGGCTGTCGAACACATCATTCGAGCGGCGATGGGGCCAACGCCGCCGCTCGACGACAAGGCCGGGGGCAGAAAAGTGAACGAGAAGCCAGCCATCTCCGGGCAGATCGCCTGGCCGGCAGCTGCGGTGACACTGCGAGAGCATCGATCCCGTCGCATCATGGGTGCGAGCGTGCGCGCACGAGGGATGCGCTTGACGCTTCTCGCGCTGCTGTTGCTTGGTGTCGTGACGCTGGCGCGGGCGGCCGCTGCCGACGCTCACTCGTTTCGGGCTCGCGCTGCTGGTTACCAGCAGTGCCCCGAGCCGCCTTATTCGGGACAGCGCGATCCGTCCAATCCGCTCGCCCTGCCCGTCGCTCCGGGGCCCAATCCCCTCCACGGGGCGCGGTTCTTCGTCCCTGGGCCGGCCAAGGGGTCGGCCGCGGGCGCGATCGCGACACTGCTTGGGATGGACCCGGCGAACATGCCGGTCGAGCTGTCCTGGGGCCGTTTCGCAACACTGCTGCTGTCGGGGCTGCCCGCCGTCCAGCTGGGCGCTCACCCCGCCCTTG
>JAXDMF010000346.1:0-3321 GCA_034666205.1 Gemmatimonadales bacterium | reverse complement strand
ATCCGGGTCTCTCTCACGCCGGTTCCCGGGGGAGACCGGAGCGAGGAAGTCCGGGTCGCCCAGCAGATCCTCCAGTCCCTCGGCCTCAGGAGCTTCACCCCTCAGGTCACCGCGTGTCCCGGTTGCGGCCGTACGACCAGCACCTTCTTTCAGCAGATGGCTCAGGACATTCAGGACGATCTGCGCGAGAGAATGCCGGCTTGGCGTGCCGAGCACCCCGGGGTGGAGGACCTGAAGGTGGCCGTCATGGGCTGCGTAGTGAACGGACCCGGCGAGTCGAAGCACGCGGACATCGGCATCTCTCTGCCCGGCACCTTCGAAGACCCCACGGCGCCTGTGTACGTTGACGGTCGACTCCTCGTCACCCTACGGGGCGAGAATATCGTGGCCGAATTCCTGGAGATCCTGAACCAATACGTGGCGTCTCGCTACGGGGCCGGTGAGCCCGCCGAGCACGCGGGACGTACGGGCAGCCTGATCTGATGAGGGCCCTCAGGAGCGTTGTGACTCTCTTCCTGGTCTTGCTTGGCGCGCAACAGCTCGCCGGTCAGGATGCGGCGCCGGGCGTGGGGGACAGGGCTCCTCGCGTCGTCGTTCACGACTTGGATGGGAAGCCGGTCAATCTGGGCCAATATATCGGCGCCAAGCCGGTCTTTCTGGAGTTCTGGGCTACCTGGTGCGAATCCTGCCGGGAACTGCAGCCGCGAGTTCGCGCCGCCCAGGCGGCGTATGGGTCCAAGGTCGAATTCATCGGCATCAATGTCGCCGTGAACCAGTCTCCCAATGGCGTCCGAGAGTACCTGGAGGCGCACGAGCCGGGTTTCCGTACGCTCTACGACGATGAGGGAACCAGCACCCGGGCCTACCAGGTGCCGGCCACATCGTACGTCGTCATCGTAGACCGCTCAGGGAAGGTCGTATATACCGGGATCGGCGGTACCCAGAGCTTCGATCGGGTGCTACGCCAGGTCAGCGAATGATTCTCCACTACAGCCAGGATCGAGTCTCCATGCGTCTCTTTGCTCTGCTATCTCTCCTCGTGGCCCTCCTGGTCACGGTTGTTCCCGTTGCGTCGGCTCAGAACAAGAAGCCCGAGAGTTACACTGTTGTCCTGCTCGGAGGACCCGAGGTAGGGCGACGCGCTCCGGACTTTTCGCTCCCCTGGGCCACCAAGGATGGGATCGGCCCGATCGAGGCGCCGTATCAGCTGGCCAGCGATCGGGGCAAGGTCGTGGTGGTAGCGTTCTACCCTCGAGACTTCACCAACGGGTGCACTGCCGAAATGCGCACCTTTGCCGAGCAGTACGACAGCCTGATCGGACCCGACGTTGTGTTGGTGGGGATCAGCACCGATTCCATCGAGACGCACCAGCGGTTCGCCTCCAGCCTGAATCTGCCATTTCGGCTCCTGAGCGACCCGGATCAACGGGTATCGAAGCAGTACGCCAGCAAGGATAAGAGCGGCTATAACCGGCGCACGGTGTACGTGGTCGGTCCCGACGGAAAAGTGAAGTTCAGAAACATGAAGTTCAACCCGCTGGATCCGCGGGATTATGCGGAGCTCCGCCAAGCCATCAAAGCGCCTGGCGGCGAGAGCTGACGTACTAACCCCCTGAGCTGTTGAGGTCCTATCCTCACCCGTGTAGGCCTGGGCGTCGCCCTGGCCGGCTGTTGTGCCTCCTCCCTCGGCGCCCAGACCGGCGGCCAAGTCAAGGATGAGCGCGTCTGGAACCTCGAGGGACTCCGGGCGGGGTACTGCGTGCGCTTCCTCGTCGATCCGGAGACGGCGGCTCGCGACCTCAAGCAAGGATTCCTCCTGGTCCGCGCCGATCAGGATGAGACCCTGCATTCTGCGCTGCGTCAGGTGATTCAATCGCAGCCGGAGTTCGCTCCCTGGGCTCCCTCGAGTCTCTGCTTCTACTACGCCGACGCGGTCCAGGTCGGGGGCCGCCGCATTGCGGAGAGGAACCCCCGAATTGCACAAATGGTCGGGATCTGGAGCCTGGCGACCGTGGAGCAGGGGAGCGGTGCCCGGCGCGACCTCGTGCTCGACATGTACGCGAGCCGCGAGCGGCTCAGAACCGCGGCAGCGAGTAACCTGGAACAGCTGCACGAAGTGGAAGCGGGCTTCCGGTCCGGCACCGACACCAGCGGGACCGAGTACCGCCAGACGATTGGCAAGACCGACCTGGTCTGGAGCGGCCGGACCACCGGGGACAGCACCCGGGTCGAACGTCCTATCGTCGAAACCTGGCGCGTTCCCGGAGTCCGGGGCGTGACCTGGTCTGCTCAGCTCTCCCTCTCTCCCGCGTGGGCTCGAGCCCTGGTTGGCTCGCTGAGGGTCGAAGGGAAGGGGGACCTCGCCAAAGTCCTCAAGGCTTCGCCGATCCGCTTTGTAGGCCCGTTTTATCGTGGTGGTGGGGGAGAGCTCCGCTTTACCCGCTGACCTTTCCCGCCAGCTAGCCGACACCTTCCGCACGGTTCACCGGGTCAGCCCGCCTTGATCTCCGGCCTCTTGCAGGCCCCCAGCCGCCTGATTTGGGGGCGGCTTTTTCTCCCCTGTGCCTGCCTCTTTCGCCGCCTGATTTGGGGCGGCTTTTTCTCCCTGTGCCTGCCTCTTTCCCCTCTGAAATTGCCCTTTTTTCTGGACTTGGCCCCCAAACCCCCTATGCAGCCGCAAGTCCATGTGAATGATGTTCATAAGTAGATTGTCTGCATAATTAATGAACCTGAGGCGACACTGTCGTCATAAACAGATGGTGCTGGAGGTGGTACACGTAAGTTACTTTTCTTCAGCTAACTACAGCACGCAGATCATGCAATGCCAGAGGTCGAGTTGAAGGACTTTCTCCAGTTTTACACGCAAATCAGATATTCACTTCCTGGGTTTTTCCACATGTGGAAAGCCTGATTTCGGCTCGAAAGACCACAGCCACGGCCCGGCGGTGAGACAGTATCTTCTGCCCTCATGGATTACTCGCCCGTTGACCAGAGTGGCGTTCTCCGCGCCCGGCGGGTCATGACGATGACGCCGGGGCCAGAGGCTGAGGCCGTCTGGTGGCGGGCCGGCCGGATTCAGATGGTGGGAAGTGCCTCGGAGGTCGAGCGAGCTGCGCCCCGCGGGGTTCCGAGGTACGAGCTTCCCGATGCTCTCGTGACTCCCGGTTTCGTGGACGGTCACACCCACCTTGCCATGTGGGCCCTGAACCGCGGCCGGGTCGAGTTGGCTGGACTGCGGACCAAAGCAGAGGTCATCGACCGAGTCGCGGCGGCACACCCAAGGCGCGGCTGGGTCATCGGTCATGGGTGGGATGCGAACGG
>JAXDMF010000345.1:0-6832 GCA_034666205.1 Gemmatimonadales bacterium | reverse complement strand
CCTCGAGACCGATCTCGATTCGGCTCTGCGCCTGGTGCAGGAGGCCCGGGAGCGGCGGGAGGCGCTCTCCGTCGGGCTGGTCGCGAACATCGCCGAGGTGCTGCCTGAGCTGGTGCGCCGCGGCGTCATTCCAGACGTCCTGACCGACCAGACCTCGGCCCACGACCTTCGGGTCGGGTACATCCCCTCAGGCATGACGCTCGACCAGGCCGCCCACGAGCGAGCGCGCGATCCGGGGGCCTACGAGCGTCGGGTGCTCGACTCGATGACCGTGCACGTCCGCGCCATGCTCGATCTCAAGGGCAGAGGGGCGGTGGCGTTCGACTACGGCAATAACCTGCGGGGCCAGGTGGCGGACCGCCGCGGCATGCGCGAGGCGTTCGACATACCCGGCTTCGTCCCCGAGTTCATCCGACCGCTCTTCTGCCGGGGCGCCGGCCCGTTTCGTTGGGTGGCGCTCTCCGGCAACCCGGAAGACATCGCCGTAACCGACCGGGCAGTGCTGGAGACCTTCCCCAAGAAGAGCGCGCTCGCCCGCTGGATCCGGCAGGCCCAGGAACGGGTCGCCTTCCAGGGCCTGCCGGCCCGTATTTGCTGGCTGGAGTACGGTGAGCGCGCCGAGCTAGGCGCGCGGTTCAATTGGCTGGTGAAGAAGGGAAGGGTGGGAGCGCCGATCGTGATCGGGCGCGACCACCTGGATACCGGATCGGTCGCATCGCCCAACCGCGAGACCGAGAACATGAAAGACGGCTCCGATGCGATCGCCGACTGGCCGCTGCTCAACGCGCTGCTCAACACCGCCTGTGGGGCGAGCTGGGTGTCGATCCATCATGGCGGTGGCGTCGGGATCGGCTACTCCATCCATGCCGGAATGGTGGCCGTGGCCGACGGCACCGACTCCGCGGAGCGGCGGCTTCAGCGCGTGCTCACCGCGGACCCCGGCACCGGCGTCATGCGCCACGCGGACGCCGGCTACGATATCGCGATTCAGACTGCCAAGGAGCGCGGGATCGATCTACCCATGATCGATCCATGAGACTTGTCATCCTGAGCGAAGCGAAGGATCTCTCTATTCGCATTCCAGAGATCCTTCGGTCGCTCCGCTGCCTCAGGATGACAGTGTGAAAATCCTCCATAACATCGCTCAGCTCGCCACCTGCCGCGCGGAGGGCGGGCAGGGGGATATCCATGTGATCCCCCAGGCCGCTCTAGTGTGGGATGAGAAGGAGATCGTCTGGGTCGGCCCGGAGCGAGAGCTACCTGGGGCGTATGCAGCTGCTGAGCGGGTCGATGCCGGCGGGAGACTGGTCATTCCGGGCCTGATCGACTGCCACACTCACCTGGCATTCGGCGGCTGGCGCGCCGACGAGTTCGAGCAACGCATCCGAGGCCGGAGCTACCTCGAGATCGCCCAGGCGGGAGGCGGCATCGCCTCCACGGTGCGGCAGACGCGGGAGGCCACCGAGCAGCAGTTGGTCGAACGGGCGGCGCAGTTTCTCGAAGGAATGCTGGCTCTCGGTGTGACCACGGTCGAGTGCAAGAGTGGTTACGGGCTCAGTGAAGAGGCCGAGCTCAAGCTGCTGCGGGTCTATCGCCGGCTGGCGCAGGAGCAACCGGTGCGATTGGTACCGACGTTTCTCGGTGCCCACGCAGTGCCGGCGGAATTCAAGAACAACCGCACGGGGTACGTGGATCTTCTGGTGAACCGCCTGATCCCTGCGGTTGCTCGGGAAAAGCTCGCCGCCTGCTGCGACGTGTTCGTGGAGGAGTCGGCGTTCAGCGTGAACGAAGCGCGACGCATTCTCCGCGCCGGCCAGGAAGTGGGTTTAGCTGTCAAGCTGCACGCCGATCAGTTGACCAGTAGTGGCGGGGCCGAACTGGCCGCCGAGCTGGGAGCGCTGTCCGCCGATCATCTCGAGCACATTTCAGAGCCGGGCGTTCTCGCGATGGCCCAAGCCGGGGTCGTCGCCGTGAGTCTGCCACTGGCTTCGCTTTTTCTGGCACAATCTCCGATGCCGGCACGCCGGCTGATTCAAGCTGGTGTACCCGTAGCCGTGGCCACCGACTTCAATCCGGGAACCGCTCCGAGCTATCACCTCCCCCTCGTGCTCATGCTGGCCTGCACCCTGCAACGAATGACTCCCCCTGAATCGCTCAAGGGCGCCACCATCTATGCGGCCCGAGCCGTGGGTCTGGATCGATCCTTGGGCTCGCTGGAACCGGGGAAGGCGGCGGACTTCGCGCTCATCGACGCTCCCGACGTGAATCACTGGCTTTACCACTTCCGTCCTAATGCGTGCATCATGACCACCATCGGTGGGACCACCCGGTGGTCGGCGGCAGAAGGCTCGCATCAGCGGAGGTAGTTGCGCGCCTCCTTGCGCACCGTCGAGCCGCGGTGCACTGTAGTGGGCAAATTCCTGAGCATACCTACAAGCAAGTCTGTCGGAGGCGCCATGACACTGCGCACGTGGGGCACGTCCCTGTTGCTCTCCCTCCTTTGTGTCCAGGTATCGGCGGCGCAGGTGCGTCAGATCAGCGGGCGCATCACCAATTCGCAGACGGAACAGGGCGTGCCCGACGCGACCGTCGCGGTGCTGGGTACCCAGATCGTCGCGCAGGCGGACGACAACGGCCGCTTCGTGCTGAATGCGCCCGATGGCCCCGCGAACTTGATGGTGCGCAACATCGGGTATAAGCGGCAGCAGATCACGGTGCCACCGGGCCAGGCGACGGTCAACGTGGCCCTGGAGCCGGACGTGTTCAAGCTGGAAGAGATCGTGATCACCGGCCAGGCCACCGGCGTAGAGCAACGCAACCTGGCGAACGCCGTGTCAACGGTGAGCGCGGCCGAGCTCACCCGGGCGCCGGCCCCGACGATCGAGAGCGCGCTGCAGGGGAAAATCGCGGGCGCAACGATCCAGGCCAACTCCGGTGCGCCCGGCGGCGGCCTCCAGGTCAACCTCCGCGGTGTGTCCACGATCATCGGGGATTTGGAGCCCCTCTACGTGATCGACGGGGTAGCGGCGAGCGACGTCGCGATTCCGAACGGCGCCAACGCGGTGACCCAGGCGCAGGCAGGCGGCAACCCGCGGAATCAGGACAACGCCGTCAACCGGATCGCGGACCTGAACCCCGAGGACATCGAGAAGATCGAGGTCCTGAAGGGCGGCAGCGCGGCGGCGATCTACGGGTCCAAGGCTACTAACGGCGTCGTGTTCATCACGACCAAGCGCGGGCAAGTGGGAAAGCCGCAATTCAACATGACCCAGCGGTTCGGCATGACCGAGCGGGCCAACCAGCTGGGCTCGCGCACATTCCCTACCCTGGGCGACGCCCTGGCCGTTTTCACCGATACCGCCCTCGTCACTTCGCTGTACCAGCAGGGCCGGACGTTCGATTTCGAGAACGAGATCTTCGGCCACAAGCCGCTCTCATATGAGACGGATGCCAGCGTCAGCGGAGGAACCGAGAACACCAAGTACTACGTCTCGGCGCTGGTGAAGGACGACGGCGGGATCGCCACGAACACTGGATACAAAAAGCAGTCGCTGCGATCCAACCTGGACCAGGAGCTGGGCGGCGGATTCCAGATGCAGGTAAACGTGAGCGGGACCCACAGTCTCTCGCAGCGCGGGCTCTCCAACAACGACAACTCCGGTACCAGCCCGTTCCTCGTCTTTCCGTTCACGCCGAACTTCGTCGACCTGCTGCCCACCGGCGGCAGCGACAGTCTCCCCTCCGACTTCCCGAATAACCCGTTCGAGCGCAGCAACCCGCTGCAGACGTTTCAGTTCCTCAAGAACGACGAGGACGTCTGGCGGCTGCTCGGCACATCTACGCTGCGCTGGTCGGCGCTCCGCTCGGCCAAGAGCCACCTGCAGTTCATCGGCACCGGCGGCGTTGACTATTTCCAGCAGGACAACAACTTCGTCTCGCCGCCCGAGCTGCAGTTCGAGCCCAACGACGGGCAGCCGGGTACGGTGGTCCTGAGCAAGTCTTCCAACCGCAACTTGAGTCTGACCCTCAACGCCACGCATACGTTCCTTCCCGGCGACCCCGAACACGGCACGCAGTGGACCACGTCCGCGGGCGTCCAGGCCGAGGAGCGGCGCCTCTTCGCGACCCAGATCCTTGGGCGGACCCTGCTCACCGGGCAGACGAGCCCGCAGCAGGCGGCGAGCCAGACGGTGCTCTCGCGGCTCGAACCGGTACGCGACCTCGGCCTCTTCGGGCAGGAGGAGGTGCTGCTGGCCGACCGCAGGCTGCTCCTCACTGCCGGCCTTCGCGCCGATCGGAGCAGCGCCAACGGCAATCCGAGCAAGTACTTCTTCTACCCCAAGTTCGCCGCGTCGTACCTGTTCCAGCGGCCGATTGGGGGGATCGACGAGCTCAAGTTCCGCGCGGCATACGGCCAGACCGGTAACCGTGCCGCCTTCGGCGCGCTGTTCTCCCCGGACACCAGCGGCACGATCGGCGGTAGCTCGGGCACGTCCATCGGCACCCGCGCGGGCGATCCCAACCTGAGGCCGGAACGGCAGAAGGAGTTCGAGGGCGGGTTCGACGCGACCCTGGCCAACGGGCGCGCCCAACTCAACTTCACCATTTACCAAAAGAGCATCAGCGACCTGCTGCTGGAGCGCACCCTGGCCCCCTCCACGGGCCAGGAGAACCAGATCTTCAGCTCGAACAGCGCGCTCAGGAACCGGGGGCTCGAGGCCGCCCTTACCGTGCAGCCGGTGCAGAGCAAGAACGTCAACTGGGTGGTCCGCACGACCTTCTTCGCCAACAAGAGCAAGATCACGGCGCTGGCCGTCCCCACTTACCAGACCGGCGGCTTCGCGCTCTCATTGGGGACGTTCCAGATTCAGAAGGACAGCTCCCCGACCCAGATCTTCGGGTTGGTGGGCGTGGACGGGAGCGGCAATCCCATCGCCGGCAAGGTGGGCGACGCGAGCCCCGACTTTCAGATGTCGTTCTCGAGCGACGTGGACCTCTACCGGTTCACCCTAGGGATGCTATGGGACTACAAGCAGGGTGGTGACATCATCAACCTCACCGAGTTCCTGTACGACGCGGGCCAGAACAGCGTGGACTTCACCGATCCAGGCGGCGGTGCCGACAGGATTGCGCGCTTCGGGCAGGGGTTCACCCAGCCGTACGTCCAGAGCGGGACTTACGTGAAGCTGCGTGAGCTCAACCTGTCGTACAATCTGCCCGAGCGGCTCACCTCCTCGCTGTTTGGGCGCCGCATCCGGAATGCGAGGCTCTCGCTCACCGGGCGCAACCTGCTCCGGTTCACTCCGTATCGTGGGCTCGACCCCGAGGTCAGCAATTTCGGCCGCCAGGCGATCGTGCGGAACATCGACGTGGCTCCGTTCCCGCCGAGTCGCAGCTTCTTCCTCTCGATCGACTTGGGGTTCTGACCATGACGCCTATCAAGCTGATCCGGCTGGCGCCGGCTCTGGTGATTCTCGGCGTGGGCGCCTGTAACTATGACATCGCGAACCCTAACAGCCCGAACGTCATCGGGGAGAATCCGACTCGCTCTGAGGTGGCCGCCACCGCAAACGGGATCCTGATCGCCACGCGGGCGGATATGGCGGACTGGGCGCTCGATGGCGGCATCTTCGGCCGCGAGGCCTATCGATTCGACGGGTCGGACCCCCGCTTCACCGGGGAGCTGATGCAGGGCCCGCTGGATCCAGGCAGCCGCGCCTTCGGCGGCGATCACTGGGCGGAAGAATACGCCGCGATTCGTACCGCCAACGATCTCTTGGCCGTGATCGGGACGGCCACGGCGCTCACCGCCGAGGAGCAGAGCGCCACGAACGGATTCGCACACACGCTGCAGGCGTACAACTTCCTGATCGTCCTGGACACCCACACCCAGGATTCGATTCCGATCGATGTGGGCACCAGCGTGACCGCCGCGCCGGCGCCGTTTCAGCCCAACGCGGCAGCCTATGACCGGGTGGTCGCGCTGCTGGACGGGGCGGTCGCCGAGCTGGACGCCGGCGGCGCGACCTTCCCCTTTACCCTGCCGTCGGGGTTCACCGGGTTCGACACGCCCGCCACGTTCCGCCAGTTCAACCGCGCGCTTCGGGCGCGGGTGGCGGTCTACCGCGGCGACTATGCCGGGGGGCTCGTGGCCCTCGGCGAATCGTTCATCAATCCGGCGGCGCCGCTCGACCTGGGCGTGTACATGGACTTCAGCGCGGGCCCCGGCGACCTCGCCAACCCGCTCGCGATCAGCTCCCAGGTCGGTGAGAACTTCGGGCATCCCTCACTTCGGACGGGGGCGCAGCTCCAGCCCGGCGGCGAGCTCGACCAGCGCTTCCTGGACAAGCTGGTGACGCGGCCCCTGCGCTCTGCCGGCACACCGCAATTGCTGAGCTCGGATCTGGGATGGATCCGTTACCCGAGCCCCAACTCGCCCATCCCGCTGATCAAGAACGAGGAGCTGATTCTCCTCCGCGCCGAGGCCAACATCGGGCTGAACAATTTGGGCCCCGCAGTGACGGACATCGACCTGGTCCGGACCACGTCCGGCGGGCTGGCTCTATACAGCGGCACCGTGGACCAGGCCTCACTCCTGACCGAGCTGCTCTACAACAAGCGGTACTCGCTGCTATACGAGGGGGGGCATAGCTGGATCGATCGCCGGCGCTATCTCCGGCTGGCCGACCTGGCCACCAACGAGCGGCCGGGACCGCCGCCCGACGTGATCTTCACGACGCTGCCCATTCCCACGGCGGAGGTCCAGCCGCGGCAGTGACACAGCTGGACTCATTATGTGAGGCTTGGGCGACCCAGGCAGCCTAATCTTCGG
>JAXDMF010000344.1:0-3766 GCA_034666205.1 Gemmatimonadales bacterium | reverse complement strand
GAACTCGGTCTGGTCGACGCAAATGGTCATGAGCGGCAGCGGGACGCCATCGCACAGATGGAAGGCCGGGAGCATGTTGCCCACCGCGATCGCGTGGAGTGCCGTGGCCACGAAGATCGCGCCGGTGGCTTTGACGGTGTGCTCCCGCATGGCGTCCTGGGCCTGGAGGTTGTCGCTGTAGACTCCGGGCAGCGGGCCGTCATCCCGGATCGAGCCGGCCAGCACGTAGGGTATCCGGTTAGTGACCAGCGCGTGCATGATCCCGCTTTTGATCAACCCGGTTTCTACCGCCTTCTCGATGGAGCCGGCCGCGCGGACCCGATTGATCGCGCGCATGTGGAGGCCATGGCCGCCTGTCGTCGGCTGACCAGTGTTGCTCATGCCCAGGGTGGTGCCGAAGATGGCCGCTTCGATGTCGTGCACCGCCACCGCATTGCCGGCCAGCACGGCCTGGACGTAGCCGTTCCGGATGAACCACTCGAAGTCTGCTCGGGCGCGGGAATGCACCAGAGCAGGTCCTACGACCCACACGAGGTATCCACCGCGACGCTTCTCTTCGCCAACCCGCGCCGCCAGCTCCTCGTAATTGACCGGCCGTTCCCGGCTCACCTCGGTGGACATGAAGCGAAATTCGTTCGCGCCATGGACCCCGCCCAGGAACCCCTGGGTGTACACCACAATCCCCTCGGTGCCGTCCTCCGCTTCGCCCATGGCGATGAGGTCCCCGCGCTTGAGCCGGCGGGGCTCGATGGTCTCCAGCAGACCGGGTCGCCTCACTACCACGCAGTCCATCCGGGGACGGATCGGCGCGAGCCACTTTCCATCGACCCTGATGTAGGTGGGCAGATTGGAGGTCGAGAAGAAGCCCTCCGGCAGCACCCCGTCGGCCGGAAGCGGAGCAAACCGGGCGTCCGGCGCGCCGGCGAATGGGGGCTGGCTGAAATCCGGAGATGTGTCTGGAGTAGTCGGTGCGTGCATACGGTGGAGGAAGCTAGGGGGCCGTTGGGGGGTATTCAAGCACCGTAGCCCGTTGGCATAGAGGGGTTACTTTTCCGCCCTCAACGAGGAGCCCTTGAATGCATTGCCGATTGACTCTGATAGTTGGGCTGTTTGGCGTGGGCGCCGTCGTTCCAGCCGACGCGCAAGAACCGACGAAGTCCGATACCGTCGCCCGTGACACCAGCCGGGTGCAGGAGCTCCCCGAGGTCACGGTCACGGTGACCCGAACGGAGGAGCCGCTTCAGAAGGTTCCGTACGCGGTCGGTGTTCTGAACCGCACCGAGATACAACGGGGGCAGGCCACCATCGGTCTGGATGAAGCGCTGAACAACCTGCCCGGTGTGGTGGTGTCCAACCGCTACAATTTCTCCCTCGACCAGCGGATCTCCATCCGTGGGTTCGGCAGCCGGTCGAATTTCGGTGTGCGGGGTTTGAAGATCCTCCTCGATGGCGTGCCCCAGACGCTGCCCGATGGCCAGAGCCAGCTCACCAACGTGGACTTTGCCGACATCGATCGGGCCGAGGTGCTGCGCGGCGCCAGTTCGTCGCTTTACGGCAATGCGTCCGGCGGAGTCATCTCCTTTCAGTCCCAGCGCGCCGCACCGGGGCCGTTCGCCCAGCGGGTGAGAGTCCACGGAGGTGATGGGAAGCGCGACGATGACGGGTTCTACAAGTGGCAGAGCTGGACCTCTGCCCGATCCGGCAATGTCAGCGGGACGCTTTCCGTTTCGCAATTCAAGGCCGATGGCTTCCGCCAGCACAGTGCGGCGGAGTTCCGCCAGCTGAACGCCGGTGTCGACTATGCGATTTCGGGTTCCACAATCGGGAGGCTGCGGCTCAATCTGGCTGACAGTCCAAGGGCCGAGAACCCGGGCGCCTTGACCCTGGCCGAATACACCGCCAACCCCGATTCGGCGGCCGGTAACAACATCCGCCGGGGAGCCGACAAGGATGCCCAGCAACATCAGCTTTCCCTGGGTCTCCGGCATTTCGATGCCTCGGGCAATGAGTATGAAGCCACGGTCTTCGGGCTCATCCGCGACCTGGCCAACCCCCTCGCGGCACCACCGTTCACTGGTGCCCCACCGACCGCGGGCACCTACGTAGCGATCGACCGGGCCGTCGGCGGGGCGAGGGCCGGCATCAACCGACGGCTCGGCTCGGGCGAGCAATCACGCAGGGTGACAGCGGGAGTCGACCTTCAGCGCATGCGCGATGACCGGCAGAACTTTGTGTCCGACGCCGGCCGGCGTACCGATGTCACTCTCCTGGATCAACGTGAGCAGGTGACGGAGTTCGGACCGTTTGCCCAGGTGCAATGGAGTCCCAACCAGCAGTTGCTGCTGAGCACGGGCGCCAGATACGACTGGGTCAGGTTCGACTTGAACGACAGGTTCCTCACCGATGGTGACGACAGCGGCGCACGAACCATGGCGGCTCTGAGCGGCAACGTAGGGCTGAGCTGGTCCTTCGGGCAGCAGCTGGTTCCCTACGTCAACGTCTCGACCTCCTTTGAAACGCCGACGACTACCGAGCTGGTGAACAAACCGGACGGCTCGGGAGGACTGAACGCCGCGCTCGGGCCCCAGCGAGCGGTCAATTACGAGATCGGCGCTCGGGGCCGGCCGCTGGCCAGCATCAGCTATTCGGTGGCGTTGTTCCTTGGAAGGATCACGGACGCCATCGTGCAGGGACCCGAGGTCGGCGGTCGGGCATTCTTCCGCAATGCCGGGAAGACCCACAATGACGGTGCCGAAGTCGGCATTTCCGTGGCTCCCGTACACGGACTCATCCTCAACGGTGCGTACACCTACGCCCGCTACCGGTTCACCTCCTATCAACTGGCGGACGGGACCGTGCTGGACGGCAATCGCCTCCCCGGCATACCAGAGCATTTCTGGCGGCTGGGACTCCGCACCTCGTTACCGGCCGATTTCTACCTCGATGCTGACCACACCATCAGTTCTTCGATTTTGGCCGACGACACCAATACCATCTGGGTCGATGCCTGGGGGGCCGGGATCACCAACCTGAGGCTGGGCTGGGGTGGACACACGGGAGAGATCGAGATCGCGCCGTTCCTGGGCGTGAACAATCTCTGGGACCGCCGCTACGTGGGGTCGGTGACGCTGAATGGCGTCGGTGGGCGGGTATTCGAGCCAGCTCCGCGGCGGGTCATCTATCTCGGGACCGAGATCGGGTACGCCGCGCCTTAGAGCAGTGACACCGGATCACGGTCGATCACCAGACGCGTGCTCCCCTCCCGCTTGAGCCGTCTGGCCGCGTAGCGCACCACCCTGCCGAGCCCCTCCGAAGGTCCCTTCAACAGCACATGCCAGCGCCATCGGTCCTTGATGCGCACCAGCGGGCACGGCGCCGGCCCGAGCACCGAGATCGGCAGATCGTGCCGCTCGATCAAGGCGGTGCACCAGTCGGCCAGGGCTGCGGCCCGCCGGCTGACCTCACCCTCGTCGGGGCCCGAGAGCAGCAAATTCACCAGCGATGTCACGGGAGGATAGGGAGGCGATTCTCGAAGCACCCGCTCCTGCCGCAGGAAACCTTCGGTGTCGTGCTGCGCCGCGCTCACCAGCGAGTGGTGTGTTGGATGCCGGGTCTGGACCAGGACGCGTCCGCCCTTGGGGCCTCGACCGGCGCGCCCGGCCACCTGTGCCAATAGCTGGAAGGTCCGCTCCGCCGAGCGAAAGTCGGGGAGGTACAGACCGGTGTCGGCATCCACGACGCCGACCAGAGTGACGTTGGGGAAGTC
>JAXDMF010000343.1:0-2530 GCA_034666205.1 Gemmatimonadales bacterium | reverse complement strand
GTCACATGGGCGGGGAGGCTATGGGCTAGGGGCTATGGGCGGGGTAGTTTTGCCGGATGGCAAAAGGACTGTCACCCAGTCGGGCTGTCATCCTGAGCGAAGCGAAGGATCCCTCAGATTGCGCGCGGAGAGATCCTTCGCTGCGCTCAGGATGACAATGCTCACACCCACACGAGGATACATGATGCTCCGCTTACGACTCGGGACCCTGGCTGCGCTGTTCGGCCTCACTTTGACAGCCCGTCACCCCGCGGCCGCCCAGAGCCTGCCCCGAGCCGAGCGAGGGGTGACCTCCCCGACCGAGATCGAGACCAAGCTCCCGCCGGGCTACATCAAGGAGTTCGGCACCATGTGGACCTTCGAGTCGCCGCCGTTCGATTACTGGAAGGCGCGCTACGGGTTCGCCCCGACCAAGGAGTGGCTGGATCACGTCCGGCTGGCCTCGATTCGCCTGCCCAACTGCTCCTCCTCGTTCGTGTCCTCCAAGGGGCTGGTGATGACCAACCACCACTGCGCCCGGGAATGCATCACGGCGGTCTCCACCCCGGACTCGAACTTCCAGGAGCTCGGCTTCGTCGCCAAGACCCAGGCTGACGAGCGGAAGTGCCCGGGCCTCTACGTGGACCAGCTGCAATCGATCGAGGACGTGACCGACCCCATCCAGAAGGCGGTCGTCGCCAAGGCACCCGCGACCCAGGTGGCCGAGCGCAACGCCGCGATCGCCGCGATCGAGAAGAGCTGTGGGGAGGAGGCCGGCCTCGAGTGCCAGGTGGTCACCTACTACCAGGGCGGGGTCTACTCGCTCTACCGGTTCAAGCGCTTCAGCGACCTCCGGCTGGTCATGGCGCCTGAGGAGGCGATCAGCTTCTTCGGCGGCGATCCTGACAACTTCACCTATCCCCGCTACGACCTCGATCTCAGCCTGATGCGGGTCTACGAGAACGACAAGCCGTACCAGCCCAAGGACTACCTGAAGTGGAGCAAGGATGGGGCGAAGGAGGGCGACCTGGTGCTGGTGACCGGCAACCCCGGCTCCACCGGCCGCCTGCTCACCGTCGCCCAGATGGAGTACCTCCGCGACGTGCAGTATCCGGCCCAGCTCAGCTCCTACGAGCGTAACCTGGCGGTGCTGCGGGAGCTGGCCCAGAGGGATGAACAAACCCGCCGGGCGGTGGAGAACGACATCTTCGGCCTGGAGAACTCGAAGAAGGCGGTGACCGGCTATCTCAGTGGTCTGCAGGACTCGACCATCATGGCCAAGAAGCGCGCCTTCGAGCGGGACTTCCGCCGCCGGATCGCCGCCGATCCCCAGCTCAAGGCGCGCTATGGCACTGCCTGGGACCAGATCGCCACCGCGCAACGAGAGCTCGCGGCCCTGGCCAAGCAGCAGCGCTGGTACAGCTTCGGCGCGTCGCCGCTGCTGAACGCGGCCGGCGGGATCGTGCGGATCCCCGAGCAGGCCAAGCTCCCCGACTCCCTCCGGCTGCCGCAGTATCGCGGCCGGGGGCTGGAGAACATCAAGAACGCCATTCTGGGCGACGTCCCCAGCGAGCCGGAGCAGGACAAGCAGATGATCCAGGCCTGGCTCACCCAGGCCGGCAAGGATCTCCCCAAGAACGATCCCTACCTCAAGGCGTTCCTCGGCGGCCGGAGCCCCGAGGTCGCGGCCGAGGCGGCGGTCAACGGCACCAAGCTGGGGGACTCGACGACGCGGACATCGCTGCTGGAGGGCGGATCGGCCGCTGTCGCAGCCTCGAACGACGCGCTGATCGTGCTGGCTCGGAAACTCAATCCCATCGCCATGCGGGTGCAGCAACGCGCCGCCCGGCTCCAGGACATTGCCTCGGCCAACGCGGAGAAGGTGGGCCAGGCGACCTTCGCCGCCTACGGCACCTCGCTCCCGCCCGACGCCACCTTCAGCCTCCGGATCAGCGACGGGGTGGTGAAGAGCTTCCCCATGAACGGCACGCTGGCGCCGTACAAGACCAGCTTCTATGGGCTCTACGGCCGCTCGGCTGAGTTCGACGACAAGCCGCCGTTCCAGCTGCCGGAGAGGTGGAAGAGCCACCGGGACCGGCTCGACCTGGCCCAGCCACTGGACTTCGTCACCACCAACGACATCATCGGGGGCAACTCGGGGAGCCCGGTGATCAATAAGAACGCCGAGGTGGTGGGGCTGATCTTCGACGGCAACATCGAGCAGCTATCGAATCGGTTCCTTTATACCGATGAGGTGTCACGGGCGGTGGCGGTGCACTCGCGCGGACTGACCGAGGCACTGAGGAAGGTGTACGAGGCGGATCGGATCGCGGACGAGCTCGAGGGGGTGGTGACGGCGCGGGCTCCAGCGCCGGCTCCGGTGAGAGACACCCTGAAGCGGGCGCCGATGCCGGCAGCGGCGAAGGATAGCGCGACGGTTAAGCGACGGTAGCGCGGTTGTCACCCTGACCCCTCCCTGTCCCTGAGTGAAACGAAGGGGACGGGCGGGGGAGGGGGCCAGAACTTCGGGGCCGCCGAGAAGTTCGCGGTC
>JAXDMF010000342.1:0-2798 GCA_034666205.1 Gemmatimonadales bacterium | reverse complement strand
ACTCGTTCACATCGGGCGGCAGGATCTCGAGGCCCAGCTCCCTGGCCTCGTTGATGTATTGCACCACCTTGTCGGTGTTCCCGATTTCCGAGGAGAGCAGCGCTGCCATGAACTCGGCGGGGTAGTGCGCCTTGAGCCAGGCCGTATGGTAGGAAAGGATCGAGTAGGCGACGGAGTGGGACTTGTTGAAGCCATAGCGACCGAAGGTGACAATCTGTCGGCCCAGCTCCTCGACCATTGCACGGGGATGGCCCTGCGCCCGCGCGCGCTCGACGAACTTCGCCACCTCTTGATTGGCCAGGTCCTGATCCTTCTTCCCCACGGCCTTCCGGAGCACGTCGGCTTCGGCCAGGCTGAATCCCGCGAGCACGTTGGCAATCCGCATCACCTGCTCCTGATAGGTGATCACGCCATAGGTAGGCTCGAGAATCTCTTTCAGCGATTCATGCGGATAAGTGACCTTTTCCTGGCCCAGCTTCCGGCGGATGAACACGAGGTGCATGCCGGCATCGAGCGGACCGGGACGGAGGAGAGCGTTGGAGGCGACCAGGTCGTCAAACCGGTCGCACTTCATGGCCCGGAGCGTATCGGTGGCCAGCGGTGACTCGAACTGGAAGACGCCGGCGGTTCTGCCGTGACGGAGGAGCTCGTATACCTTGGGGTCGTCCAGCTCCAACGTGTCCATTTGCGGCGCGGACCCATGGCGCGCGCCGATCATGTTGACCGCGTCGTGAATCACGGTGAGCGTCTTGAGGCCCAGCATGTCCATCTTGAGCATGCCGACCTTCTCTAGAGCGCCCATCTCATACTGCGTAATGATCGCGTCTTCGCCCTCGGTGGATGCGCCGGCACCCCGGGTCGGCGCGGTGCAGACCGGCACGTATTCGGACAGCGGGCCCGGCGCAATCACCACGCCCGCCGCGTGGACCGACATATGGCGCGAGATCCCCTCGATCCTCGAGCTCAGGCTGACCAGACGCTCGTACAGCGGGTTTCCCCGGACCAGCTCCCGCATCTCGTCTACCTTCTTGACCGCGTTCTCGATCGTAAGGCTGTAGGCCGGGCCCGACGGGATCAGCTTGGTGATCCTGTCCGCCTCTCCCGGCGGAATGCGGAGAACGCGTGCCACGTCCTTCACCGCCGCCCGGGCCTTCATGGTCCCGAAGGTGACGATCTGCCCGACGCTCTCCCTGCCGTACCGCTCCCGGACGTACTCGATCACCTCGCCCCGCCGCTCGAAGCAGAAGTCCACGTCGATGTCCGGCATGGACACGCGTTCCGGGTTGAGAAACCGTTCAAAGAGGAGATCAAACTTGAGCGGGCAGACGTTGGTGATGCCGAGCGAATAAGCCACGAGCGATCCCGCGGCCGAACCCCGTCCCGGGCCAACCGGGATGCCCCGCTCCCGGGCGGCAGCAATGAAATCCTGAACGATGAGGAAGTAACCGGCATATCCGGCCTTTTCGATGACCCCGAGCTCGTAGGCCAGTCGGTCGCGGACCGCCGGTGGCAGCGGGGATCCGTACCGCCGTTCGGCGCCGCCAGTGGCCAGATGATCGAGCAGCGCCTCGTCGGACGCGTATTCGCGGGGCCGGGGAAAGCTGGGGAGGAAGTACCGCTTCTCGAAGTCGAACTCGCAGAGCTCCGCCACCTTGGCGGTGTTGGCCAGGGTCTCGGGCTGGTCGGGAAAGAGGGCCTGCATCTCGGCTTCGGACTTGACGTACGATTCCTGTCCGACAAAGCGGAAGCGCTTCGGGTCGTCCAGGTCGCTGCCCGTGCCGATGGCGAGGAGCACGTCGTGCGCCTCGGCGTCCTCCCGGCGCAGGTAGTGGGCGTCGTTGGTGGCAACCACGCCGATACCGAGCTCCTGGCCCAGGCGAAGCATGCCTTCAGCGACCGGCCGCTCTTCCGGAATACCGTGGTGCTGGATCTCGAGCCAGAAGCCATCCGGGCCGAACGTCCGGCTGAACCACTCCGCGCTCTTCCGGGCTTCCTCGTACTTACCCTGGCGCAGGTAGAGCGCGACTTCGCCCGAGAGACAAGCGGCAAGGCACACGATCCCCTCCGAGTGGGCCGCGAGCACCTCCCGGTCGACCCGGGGCCTGCGGTAGAACCCTTCGGTATAGCCGATCGAGGTGAGCCGAACCAGGTTCTTATAGCCGGCGCGATTGCGGGCCAACAACACGAGGTGGCTGTACGGGGCAGGCGCCCACGGCGGCTTTTCCCGGGACTGCCGCGAGTCGAAGGCGAGATACGCCTCGAAGCCGAGAATCGGGCGGATCTGCTTCGCCTTGGCGTGCTCGTAGAAAGTCCACGCCGCGTGCATGTTGCCGTGGTCGGTGACCGCCAGGCTGTCCATGCCCAGCTTCTTCACGTGCGCGACGAGCTCGGGGATCCGGTTGGCTCCGTCGAGCAGCGAGTATTCGCTATGGGTGTGGAGATGGACGAATGCCATGTATGTACGAGCGCTAAGAGGGGACTCACTCTTGACGCTTTTCTCTCCGTTCCAGCTCCTTCCACACGGCATCCAGCGGGACGCCGCGGGCCTGCAGGAGCACTAAGAGATGGTAGAGGAGATCGGCCGCCTCGGACGCGAGACGTTCGTCGTCCTCCGAATTTGCCGCCACCACGACCTCGACCGCTTCCTCGCCGACCTTCTGCGAGATTTTGGCTACGCCACCGGCCAGGAGCTCGGCGGTATAGGAGCCCTGGGGTCTGGCGGCGGCTCGCAACGCGACCGTCCGGGCCAGCCGGGCCAGCACGTGTCCACCAGGGTCCTCGCTGGTCTCGTTTCCCCG
>JAXDMF010000341.1:0-5195 GCA_034666205.1 Gemmatimonadales bacterium | reverse complement strand
GCTCGCGAGCGCCCGGGCCCGGCCTTCGCGAACGGCCTCCCTGACCTCAGCGAACGAGCGGTCCAGCACCGCCTGATAGAGGTCGGCCTTGGAGCCGAAGAAGTAGCCCGGAGTGCCGCGGGAGACGCCGGCCACGGTGCCTACCTGATTGAGGCTCGTGGCGTCGTAGCCCTGGTCGGCAAAGAGCTGCTCCGCGGCGTCGAGAATCGCCACTCGACTCCGGTCCGGGTTCCGCACTTTCTCGGGATTGCTCGCCAATGGGGCCTCGCGCAAGGAGTTGCAGCTTGCTTGCTGATCAGCAAGTTACCTCGCGGGCAGGGGAGCCGTCAAGCGTCTTACAGTCAGCCTCCGCGGCTCAGCCCAGTTCCGCTGGCCGCCCCAGCCCGGGCGCCCGGAGACTTTCTTTTCCCGACTACGCGCTGCGCCGAGCCAGCAGTAGCTCCGGCTCCGACTGGGCCGATTCCAGATACCTGGTGCGGGCCGCCTCGACCAGCCCGGCGGCTCCCTTGGGTACCACTTTCAGGAACAGTGGCAGAAATTCGTCCCACCTCACCAGGATGTTGCGGGCGCGGGCGCTGACCGTTTTCTCCTCGTGCTCGTGGATTAGCTTCCTCAATAGCTCCACGTCCTCCGCATCCAGGCCGGCCAGCTCGACCATGTCGTGATTGACTCGACTGGAGAATGTGCCCGCCTCATCGATCACATAGGCCACGCCGTTCGACATGCCCGCGGCAAAGTTCCGGCCGGCGCGGCCGAGCACCAGCACGATTCCCCCGGTCATATACTCGCAGCAGTGGTTGCCGGCCCCCTCGATCACCGCGACCGCTCCGGAGTTCCTGACCGCGAAGCGATCTCCGGCCTGGCCCGCCGCGAACAGCTTCCCGGCCGTTGCCCCATAGAGCACGGTGTTCCCGATGATGAGGTGCTGGTGCGAGATGTGGGCGTACGCGGCCCGCCGGAACGGCCGGATGGTGATCTCCCCGCCGCTCAGACCCTTGCCCACGTAGTCATTGGCCTCGCCCTCGAGTTCGAGGTGCACCCCGCGACAGAGGAACGCGCCGAAGCTCTGACCGGCCGTCCCGGTGAAGCGGAGGCGCACCGATCCCGCCGGCAGCCCGGCATCGCCGTGCCGCTCCGCAATCGCGCCCGCCACTCGCGCACCCACCGCGAGATGGTGATTGAGGATCTCGTAGCTGCCGGAGAAGGGCAGGCCGCAATCCAGATACGGGGCCAGATCACTCAGGATCTCGCGGTCGAGGGAGACCAGCCCGGGGCGATCGTTCCGTTCCACCGTTCGCCGTAAACTTTCCCGCGTCCCATCCGCCCAGAGGGCACCCACCGCACTTACTTGCTTCCCCGCTTCCCCGCCTCCCCGCGTCCCCCCCAGTAGCATTGACAGATCCAGCATCTGCGCCCGCGGCACATCCGGCCGTTCCATCCGTTCCAGCAGGTCGTGCCGCCCGATGATCTCGTCGAGGGAGCGGAAGCCCATCCCTGCCAGCAGCCGACGCACCTCTTCCGCCAGCAGCGTGAAATACGTGATCACCTGTTCGGGTGTGCCCTTGAACTTGGCGCGCAGGTCCTCCCGCTGGGTGGCGATCCCGGTGGGGCAGGTGTTGATGTGGCACTGCCGCGCCATGGCACAGCCCATCGCCACCAGCGGCGCGGTGCCGAACCCGTAGCTCTCGGCGCCGAGCAGGGCCGCAATGATCACGTCCCGCCCGGTCTTCAGGCCTCCGTCGGTTCGCACTTCGATCCGGTGCCGAAGTCCGTTGCGCACCAGGGTGTTTTGTGTCTCCGCCACGCCGAGCTCCCAAGGCGATCCCGCATGCTTGATGGAGGACAGTGGTGAGGCCCCGGTGCCGCCGTTGTGTCCCGCGATGAGCACGTAATCGGCATAGGCCTTCGCCACGCCGGCGGCGACCGTACCCACGCCACTCTCGGAGACCAGCTTGACGCCGACCCGGGCGCGGGGGTTCACCGTCTTCAAATCCTGGATGAGCTGCGCCAAATCCTCGATCGAGTAGATGTCGTGATGCGGCGGCGGCGAGATCAGCTGAATCCCTGGCACGGCGTGGCGCAACCGGGCGATGAGGTCGGTGACTTTGTGGGCCGGGAGCTGGCCGCCTTCACCGGGCTTTGCCCCCTGCACGATCTTGATCTCCAGCTCCTCCGCCCGGGTGAGATATTCGGTGGTCACTCAGAACCGGGCGGAGGCCACCTGCTTCACCCGATTGTCTGCGCGATCGCCGTTGTCGAGCGGCCGATAGTTCTCTGGATCCTCGCCCCCCTCTCCCGAGTTGGACCGGGCGCCGATTCGGTTCATCGCGATCGACAGCGTGGTATGCGCCTCCGGCGAGAGGGCGCCGAGCGACATGGCAGACGACACATAGCGTCGGCGGATCTCCTCGACCGGCTCCACGTCATCGAGCGGAATGGCGTCGCCCTGCCGCGGCGCGAGCAGATCGCGCGGACCGGCGGGACGACGCTGAATATTCTTGGCGACGAACTCCTCGTAGGTCTTCCGGAATCTTTCTGCTCCTTCCGCTCCCTCGCGTTCGCTCGGGAGAAGCTTCTCCGCCTTTCCCCCGACCGCCTTCTGGAGCGCCACCACGATCGGCGGGGCCCAGCCATGATCCTCGCCTTCTTTTCGGAAGCGAACCCGGCCGTGATCGGTCAGCGTGGAGCCGCACTCCTCGGCCCGGTATGCTGCCTCGTGCCGGCCCAGCACGTCTTCGGCGATCTCCTCGAAGCCGATCCCGCCGATTGGTGAGGAGGTGCCCGCGAAACAGGCGGAGATCACCTCGTGACCGAGCCCCATGGCATCGAACGTTTGTGCCCCGCAGTAGGATGACAGCGTCGAGATTCCCATCTTCGACAGGATCTTGAGCAGGCCCTTCTCGGCCGCTGCACGATAATGTTCGCGGGCTTTCGCGGGCGACGGGCGATCAGGCTCAGCCTCCCCGCTTCCCCGCCTCCCCGCTTCCCCGCTGAACAACTCATCCACCGTCTCGAGGGCGAGCCAGGGATGCACCGCTTCGGCCCCGTAGCCGATCAGGCTGGCGAAGTGGTGGATATCGAATGCGTCGCCGACCTCGGCCACGAGTCCCACCCGCGCGCGAAGTCCGGTGTGCACCAGGTGCTGGCGGACGGCGCCGATCGCCAGGAGCATGGGGATCGGGGCGCGCTGCTCGCCGCCGGCCCGGTCGCTGATGATGAGGATGTGGGCTCCCCGACGCGCCGCACGCTCCGCGGCTCGCCGTAGGGCTGTGAGCGCCGGCTTGAGCCCACCGACTCCCTTCTTGGGATCCCACACCGCATCCAGGGTCACGGTCGAGAACCCCGCCACATTGCGCAGCGCGGTCATCTCCTCCGCCAGGAGCAGCGGATGCTCCAGCCGGAGCATGCGGGCGTACGAGGGTCGCTCGAGCAACGGCGAGCCGCGCCGCCCCAGGTGCATCCGGAGCGACATCACCATCGATTCGCGAAGGGAATCGATCGGAGGATTGGTCACCTGGGCGAATCGCTGGCGAAAATAGGCGTACAAGCTCGGTGCGACCGCGGAGAGCGGTGGGATGGGCGTGTCGTCGCCCATGCTCCAGACCGGGTCGCCCCCGGTGCTGCCCATCGGCTCGAGTACGAGGCGCAGATCTTCCGCACCGTAGCCGAACGTGCGCTGGAGGCGGAGCAGGGAATCGCCGGTGTGAATCGGCGGTACCCGCGCCGGGTCGGGCACCAGCGTGGCCATGTAGCGAGCGACCCAGCGGGCATAGGGTTTACGCCCGGCCACCCTGCGCTTCGCGTCCTGGTTGCGGATGACCTCGCTACGCTTGGTGTCCACTACCAGCACTTCGCCTGGTCCCACCTTCCCGCACGCGACCACCTCGCGCGGATCGAGATCGACCAGCCCCACTTCCGAGCCGGCGACGACCAGGCCATCGCGCCGGACCTTGTAGCGGCAGGGCCGGAGCCCGTTACGATCGACTGCGGCGCCCGCGAGAACGCCGTCGGTGAACGCCAGGGCCGCCGGCCCGTCCCACGGCTCCAGCACGCACTGGTGATACTCGTAGAACGCCTTCACGGCGGGATCGAGATCGGCGTACTTCTCCCAGGCTTGGGGCACAGTCATCATCGCCGTATGCACCGGGTCCCGGCCCGAGCGGACCAGCAGCTCCATGGTGTTATCCAGGCTGGCAGAGTCGCTGCCTTCGGCCCAGATCACGTCGCGCAAGCGTTCGATCTTCTTTCCCCATACCGGCGAGGCCAGCATCGGCTGCCGCATCGCCATCGAGTTGCGGTTGCCCCATAACGTGTTGATCTCGCCGTTGTGGGCGAGGAGCCGGAATGGCTGCGCCAGCGGCCAGCTCGGCAGCGTGTTGGTCGAGTAGCGCTGGTGGAAGACCGCGATGGCGCTCTCGTATTCCGGGTAGCGGAAGTCGGTGAAGAACGCTGGGAGCTGAGTCCCGGTGAGCAGTGCCTTATACACCACGGTGCGGCAGGAGAGCGAGCAGGCGTAGAAGCCCGGGAAGCCAGCTTCGGTCGCCCGTCGCTCCATCTCGCGCCGGGCCAGATAGAGCGCTCGCTCCCACGCATCCTCATCGGCGGCCAGCGCGGGCCGGCCCACCAGGACCTGGCGGATGACCGGACACGAGGCCAGTGCGGTGGGGCCGAGCGCCGCCGTGTTAGTGGGAACGTCCCTCCAGCCGAGGAAGGGAATTCCGTCCGACGCGAGCACCTGCTCGATCATGGCCACGGACGCCCCCAGAGGCTCGGCCCCCCGGGGCAGAAAGAACGCACCGACCCCGAATGGCAACCCGGGTTGGAGATGCAGCCCGAGGCGATACGAGTCCCGATAGAAGAGCCGGTGGGGGATCTGGGTCAGGAGGCCGGCACCGTCGCCGGAATTGTCGGTCGAGGCTGCTCCGCGATGGGCCACCCGAGCCACGGCCTCGAGTGCCATGGCCACGACTTCATGAGTGCGGGTACCCGAAGCGTCGGCGACAAAGCCGACACCGCAGGCATCGTGCTCGCGTGCGGGGTCGAGGGTGGTGCCCGCAAAACTGGCGGCGTGTCGGGGATCGTGCTGACGGGAACCGGCCGGGTGGATCCGCTGCCCATTGGCGGCCATGGTGCCTCCTGAGTTGTCGTGCCCCCATCGGCCGGAGAGGCCAAGCTCGGGGCAACAAAAAAGCCCG
>JAXDMF010000340.1:0-2719 GCA_034666205.1 Gemmatimonadales bacterium | reverse complement strand
GCCCCGAGTGGAGCGAGGGCAAGCGCAGCGACCGAAGGAGCCAAAACTGACAACTCCGGGCGGTCGGGATCAGCGTATCACCTCATCAAACGGCAGCGCTCCTTCCACCGGGTAGGTGAAGTGCCACCATTCCTGGTCGTAGTTGCTGAAGCCCTCCGCCTTCATGGCCCGCACCAGGATCTGCCGGTTCTCCCGAACTCGCCCTTCGGCATTGGCCGTGTGCGCGGCCTCGGCAAAGGTGTCGAACGGCGTTCCCATATCGACCTCGACCCCCGTTCCGAGCTCCACCAGCGTAAGGTCCACCGCTAGCCCAAGGTTGTGCCGGCTTCGCCGGGCGATATACCCCTGGCTCAGCAGATCCTCGCGGCCGGTTCGCTTGGCCCAGTCCACCATCGCGAGCGATGCCCTGACCGGACGGTATCCATCGTAGACCAGGAGACCCAGACCCTTGGATCGTAGCCTGGCCTGTACTCGGGCCAGCGCGACGGCGGCTTCCCGGCGGAGCAGGGCCCGTGGCGCCTCGTATCCCGGAAGCGGCCTACCGGTGAAGTTGTTCGGGGTGGCATACCGGGCATCCACCCGGATAGTCGAATCCCGCGATCGAATGTCCACCAGGAGCGACTCGGCAACCGCATCCGATGCAGTCGGCAGCGGGGGCGTGTTGACCGAAACCGCTTTTTGGTGGCACGCCACCAGCAGGCAGGCTGCCGCCAGGACAGGTTGGGCAAACATGTGGGCCCAATATAGTAAGAGCTTCGGCAACATGGTTTTACAGCGAGCGACTATTCCGCCTCTTACTCCGGCGTGGTATCTTTGTAACAGCGATTCCTCTACCAGCCTGGGGAGATCTGTCTCCGGGCCGATTCCTTTTTACGTCTGGTCTCACCGATGATTCGTCAAATGCAGGAGAAGCTGGGCCGCGAAATCGACCAGCTCAGCCATGAATTGAATATTCTCCTTCCCCAGGCGATCGCCCAAGCAGTCGAGCTTGGGGATCTGCGGGAAAACTCGGAGTACAAGGCGGCACTCGAGCGGCAGCAGTTCGTGCAGGCTCGCCTGGGACAGCTCCATCAACGGCTCAACCAGCTGAGCCAACTCGCCAACACCGAGGCCCCGACCGACAAGGTGGGGCTGGGATCGCGGGTCACGGTTCTGGATCTGGAGACCAACGACACCGACACCTACGTGGTCGTGCTGGCCGAGATGATGGATATCGACGCTGACCACATCTCGCTGGCATCACCCCTGGGCCGCGCGTTGGGAGGGCGGAAGGTGGGGGAAGAGGTGACTCTCCAGCTCCCGACGGCAAGACGGAGTCTCCGAATCCTGGACCTGGTGACGATCCACCAGAGCGAGGCAGCCGGAGAGGAAAACGGCGAGACCGGAAAGGCTCCCAAGGAAAAGCGTAAGGTCGGCAAAGCGAACGGGAAGCGTTGATGGAGTTTCCCAAGAAACAGCTGCTGGTAGTCGGCGACCGGGTTCTGATCACTCCCGAGGATGGGGACGAGCGAACCCGGGTGGGACTCTATCTTCCCGCGACCGCCATCGATGCCCAGCAAGTTCAGACGGGTTTGATCGTGGCCACCGGGCCGGGAACGCCGGTGGCCGACATCAGCAGTCTGGATGATGAGCCCTGGAAGGTGGACACTCGGGAAGGCCGGAGCCGTGGGATGCAGGCGCGCGTCGGCGACCACGCCATTTTCTTTCGCAAGGCAGCAGTCGAGATCACCTTCGAAGACAAGAAGTACCTCGTCGTCCCCCAGGCAGCCATTCTGGTGCTGGTGCGAGATGATTTGCCGATCTGAACACGTGAGACGTGACTCCCTCTCACTTCTCACCTCTTACCTCTCACCCCCATGTGCTACTTTCTGTACCTCGCGAGCCCGCTCACCCTGAGCGAGGTTCGATCGATGTTGCCCACCCGGCTCAGAGCCGACCTCGCCAACTCCCAGACCAGCCAAGTCCTCAAATCGATCGACCCGACTGCGCAGTCGGTCGTACGCATCCTGGCAGGCCAGTGTTCTTGCGATCTCATCCGCCCGCGGCTGGCCGGCCAGCGTGAGGATGAGCGGCACCTGCGCGAGCGATATCGTCGGTTGAAGGTTCCCCGGCCGGTCACGATCGAAGCCCTGGAGCGACACCGACGGGGATTGGCACCCCCCTCCACCGCTGAAAGCCTCCAGCGTGCAGTGGCGGCGTTTGTCGCCGAGCACGCGCGGAATGCCGGAACCTCTCTGTACTACCTTCACTTCTCCGCGGAAGAGGAACCCCTCTCCCAAGTGGGTGCCCCCCGGCGCACCACCGTGACTCAGGTAGCGGCAACACCGGACAGCTGGCTGATCGAGGGAACCCCCACCATCGTCAGCAGAACATGACGGCGAATCCCCCGAATGAGCACCGGGAAGGAACCTTTCCTGGCTCCGACCGAACCCCACTCTATTACCAGGCTTGGCTCCCCACCCAGGCCCGCCCTCGAGCTGTGATCGTCAACCTCCACGGTCTCGGCGATCACAGTGGCCTCTATCCCAACCTGGCCGCGCACTTCCCGGCCAGAGCCGTGGCACTGTACGCGTTCGACATGCGCGGCAACGGTCGCTCGCCCGGCCAACGGGCCTACCTCCGCAGCTGGATGGAGTACCGCGGCGACCTCGAGGCATTTGTCGGCCGAGTCCGGGAATGGGAGCCGGGCCTGCCGCTGTTCCTGTTGGGCAACAGCCTC
>JAXDMF010000339.1:0-3954 GCA_034666205.1 Gemmatimonadales bacterium | reverse complement strand
AACGCTGCTCTCCAAGAGCCTCGCGGAGTTCATGTTCGGCGATGAGGACGCCCTTATCCGCATCGACATGAGCGAGTACATGGAGAAGCACTCCGTGTCGCGCCAGATCGGCGCCCCGCCCGGCTCCGGCGAACGGCGTGGGCGACCGCGGTGACCGCCGCGTACTGACCGACCACCCGCTGGCTCAGCTCTTCCTCCAGCTTGGTCAGCCGCTCGCGCTCGGACTCCAGCATCTTGGAGACCGGGATCCCAGTCCACTTGGAGACAATCTCGGCGATATCTTCGGCGTCGACGGCCTCTTTGAGGTACATGGTGCCGGCCTGCACCTCGTGCAGCCGCCGCTCGTCTTCCGCCTGCCTGCGCTCCAACTCAGGGAGACGCCCATAGCGGAGCTCGGCCGCCTTCTGGAGGTCCCCGCGGCGGGTTGCCTGATCGATCTCCGCCCGCACCGTCTCGGTCTCCGACTTGAGCTGCTGGATCTCGTGGAGGGCACTCTTCTCGGCTTGCCATTGCGCCTTCATGGCGCCGCTCTTCTCCCGCAGGGTAGCGATCTCTTTTTCCAGCGCCTGTCGGCGCTCCACGGCGGCCTTGTCTTTTTCCTTGAGCAAGGCCTGCCGCTCGATTTCCAGCTGCACGATGCGCCGCTCTACCTCATCGATTTCCTGGGGAAGGCTGTCGATCTCGATCCGGAGACGGCTGGCCGCCTCGTCAATGAGGTCGATCGCCTTGTCGGGAAGGAACCGGTCGCCGATGTAGCGGTCGGAAAGCGTGGCCGCCGCGATGATGGCGTTGTCGGTGATCTTGACGCCATGATGAATCTCGTACTTCTCCTTGAGACCGCGCAGGATAGCGATGGTATCGGCCACGGTGGGCTCGCCCACCAGGACCGGCTGGAATCGGCGCTCGAACGCCGGGTCCTTCTCGATGTGCTTCCGGTACTCGTCCAGGGTCGTGGCACCGATGACGTGCAGCTCGCCGCGGGCCAGCGGTGGCTTGAGCATGTTGCTCGCGTCAACCGCGCCTTCGGCAGCGCCGGCACCGACGATGGTGTGCAGTTCGTCGATGAAGGTGATGTACTTGCCCTGGCTCTGGGTCAGCTCCTTGACCACGGACTTTAGCCGTTCCTCGAACTCGCCCCGGAACTTGGCACCGGCCAGGAGCGAGCCGACGTCGAGCGCCACCAGCTCGCGGTTGCGCAGTGATTCGGGGACATCCCCGTTCACAATCCGCTGTGCCAGTCCCTCGACAATGGCGGTCTTGCCGACACCCGGCTCTCCGATCAGCACGGGATTGTTCTTGGTTCGCCGGGAGAGCACTTGCATGACCCGGCGAATCTCCTCATCCCGCCCGATGACCGGATCCAGCTTTCCCTTGCGCGCTTCATCCGTCAGGTTTCGGGTGTACTTCTCCAGCGCCTGATATTTTTCTTCGGGTGATTGGTCGGTCACTCGATGAGAGCCGCGAACATCCTCCAGCGCAGTTCGCAGATCGTCAGCCGAGACACCCTGCGTACTGAGAATCGAACGGGCGGTGGTTCCCTTCTCCTCCACCATGGCCAGAAGCAGGTGCTCGGTAGAGACATAGGCATCACCCAGTTTCTTGGCCTCCGCATCCGCTCGATCGAAAATGCGGTTCACTTCACGACTGAAGCTGGGTTCCCCTCCACCACCTGCCTGGGTGGGAAAGCGAGCGATTTCGCGCTCGATCTCCTGACGGATGGCGGTCACATTGAGCCCGGCCTTCTGCAGCAGGGGCTGAACTATCCCTTCGTCCTGCTCCAGGAGCGCGGCGAAGAGGTGCGCATCGTTCACCACAGGATTGCCTCGCTGTCGCGCCAGTTCGAGCGCGTCGCGAAGAACTTCCTGGGCCTTGATGGTCAACCGCTCTGGTCGAATCATTGGTCCCCCCACAAGCACATTTCCCGCCGCCGCTCCGAGTCCGGAACGTCGGCTACTGGAACCTTAGGATCGCACCGAGTAATGGCAAGGGCTGTACCCGCCAATTCTGCCGGTTTGGCAGTGAAGCGGCGTGGCAGAACCAGATGGATGGGAGAGAAAAATCTGTTGCGTCACCGACGCGAGAAAGGAAAGGGCAGCCTGGTGAGCTGCCCCTTCCTGCGTCAGCGCGGACCGACGACCTTCCGCTGAGCGATCATCTTTCGAGTGAAGCGCTCGTCATCGACCGTAAGCTGGTAGTAATACACCCCAGTGATGGCCTCGCGCTTGCCGTCCAGGTACTTCCCGTCCCAGAAGGCCCGGTACTGGCCGCATCGGAGGCGCAGGCTGTCCACTCTCTCAGTCGAGCCGATGCCGAGCGTCGGTATAGCGACGACCTGCACCAGCACATTGTACACTTTCAAACTGACGACCGGCTGATGACCTCTGGCGCATACCTCCGAATTGATCGTGAACGGAATCGTCGTCGCCGGGAAAAACGGATTGGGGTAGTTCTCCTTCAGCTCGACCCTCGGCGGGATCACGTTCGCCTGTGCTGCCACGGGGGATCCTGCCCCGACCAAAAGCCCGAGCCACCACCCCGGCCACACAAGGCGGACCATGGGCGCTCCTCATACGAGATGTTTGAAACGGTGGCGGCACCTCCACTGGTCGGGGATGCGGTATTGCAGGGTCCAACGCTGAAAGTCTAGAGGAGAGAGTCTAGAGTCAAGAGGAATCAGGTCTAGACCTTTACTCTAAGCTTCCTGGCTTCACCTACCCGGACAGTTATCCCCCGCCAGTCGGCCCACTCCAACAACGGAATGAGGTACTTGCGGCTGATGCCAAGCCGGTCGCGGACCTGAGCCGGAATGATCGACCCTTTCTCGCCCAGATCCTTCAGTACGCCAGTAAACTGCTCCAGCGCTTCACGCGTGTAGTACCGGTCGCGCTCCACCGCCTCTACCCGGCCACTCGCGGCGGCAAGTCTGAGGAGTGGCAAGAGATCGCGTCGGCCGGTTGACTGTTCCAACTCGGGGATCGAGGGTGGGGTGAGATACGCATGGAGCAGGATTCCGACCACGCGGTCGATTTCGGCCTCGCCCCCCATCACCCGCGGCGCGAACCCCGCGAGCGCCACGACGCCATCGCTCCGGCGGAGCCGGCCGGCCCGACCAAAATCGGCCAGCGCGGCTTCCACCACGACGTCCGCTGCGCGGAGTGAATGCCGCAGGGTTTCGAGCGGCATGCCAACCGCGCTGAGATGCTGCCGGTGGTACTCCTTGAGGAGCCCCAGTGCGCGGTTCCCGACCTGCTCTATGGACGCATTCGTCACCCAAAGATCACCGAGCAAGCGGGCACTGGGCTCCGCACGAACAACCGTCGAGGCGGCCGCTCGAGAGAGACCGAGGGCGATGGGAAGCATCGGCGCACCGATGCCTCCCGGCCGGCGGCTCAGCAGGCTTCGAAAGCGCTCGCCCGGGTCGCGGGAAGCTAGACCGGCGGGCCAAAGCGTCCGGCGGCGTGGCGGCAGCGGATCGAGCACGCGACCTCCGCCAATGGTCGTGACCGGGCTGTAGCTGCGGAGCACGAACCGGTCCTCGGCGCGGGCCAGAAGCGGCTTCTCCGACGACAGCCGAGCCATACCCGTCTCCCCTGGCGAGATCGGCGCGCGGGGGAGCACTCGAGCCATCACCTCGGCGGTCCCGAGGAGCACGCGAACCCGGGTCCGGCCGGTCAGCGCCCGGGCGGCAGCAGGCTGGAGCATGATCTCGACGTCGAGGGCCGAGGCAGCCGCCCACGGAAGCTCGTCGGTGACGAGGACGTCACCCCGCGCGACGGCGGCGCGGTCGATCCCTGCGATGCCCACGGCCGTTCGCGCTCCGGGCTGACTATGGGCGGCCGCGTTGCCATAGCTCTCGAGCGAGCGCACCCGGCCCCGCAATCCGGCTGGGAGGATCAGGACGGAATCGCCGACGTCCAGCCGGCCGGACCAAGCGGTGCCGGTGACCACCGTTCC
>JAXDMF010000338.1:0-4231 GCA_034666205.1 Gemmatimonadales bacterium | reverse complement strand
CAGGCTAATACCTGCCGCAGCTGCATCGCGAATTGTCTTATCGTCAACGTCGGTAAGGTTCATGACGTGAAAAACCTGGTAACCACTCGCCTCTAGCCACCCCCGTAGGAGATCCTCGAAGAGGAACGTCCGGAAGTTTCCGATGTGGGCGTACTGGTACACGGTGGGGCCGCAGGTGTAGAGGGAGACTTGGCCCTCGTGCAGTGGCTCGAAGGGCTCAACCTTCCTGCTCAAGGTGTTGTAAAGCCTGAGGGCCATTAACCGGCAGCCCCGGCGGTGGCCGCCTGCGAGATGGCCTCTCCGCTGGCACCGCCTTTGACCGTCACGTGCACGCGGCGTTGCTCGAAGGGGCTCTCGATCGCTTCCCGAGAGAAGCGGTTGATCAGCCGGCGCCTGAACTCGCGCGCCACGTTCCACTGAGAACCGGGCTGGGTCTTGAGGAGGGTTCGGATGACTACGGCGTTGTCGGTCAATGACTCGACGCCGAGTACTTCGACCGGACCGTCCAGTTGAAGGCCCCAGACAGAGTCGGTCGAGAACTGGGCCGCCTCGTCGCGCACCACCGACAGGATGCGATCCACGTCCTCGGTGTAGGGGACCGAGATGTCCACCACCGCGCGGGCCCAGCCTCGGGTCTTGTTGCTGATCACCTTCATCTCGCCGTTGGGAATCACGACCATGGTCCCCTCGAGATCGCGAAGCACCACCACCCGCATGGTCATGCGCTCGACCACCCCGCTCTTCCCGGCGGCCTCGATCACGTCTCCCACCGCGAACTGGTTCTCGAGAAGTATGAAGAAGCCGGAGATGATGTCCTTGACCAGGCTCTGCGACCCAAACGAGACGGCCAGCCCGAGGATTCCTGCGCCCGCAAGGATCGGCGCGATGTCGATGAACACGTTGAAGGTGAGCAGAACGGCGATGGTGACGATGACCACCCGCCCGACGCTGCGGAGCAGCTGGGAAATGGTTCGGCCGCGCTTCTCTCGCAGCGTGGTGACCGAATCGTCGCCGTCGTCAACCGTCATCTCGATGCGGCGCGCGGTCAGCCGAACGACTCGCCAAGCCAGCCAGGCCAGGAGCCAGATGCCCAGAACCCGGAGGGCGGTCCGCAAGGCTGCCTCGCCGTCCACTCTCAGGATGGCGGCAAGGCGATCGATGATGTCGTTGAGCGAGCCGAGCAGCAAATGCACGTTAACTCCCGAAGACGACAGAAGTTGGCCACACCGCGCCAGCGGTGGTGGTCAGGGCCCTAACGTAGGCCCCCCGGGAGCATCACGTCAACGGGAGCTGGGAGCTGGGATCTCCAAAGTCCTAGCTTCTAGCTTTGATAAATGATCCAGCTTTCCCTTACTGGGATTCCATGGGTCAGGCACTCGGCCAAGATATGCTCCGGAGTTCGGCTCAACATTGCCACCTGGAAGCCAGAGCTGTTGAGCTGAGCTCCAGGAAATATTTCGTTGAGCCGCTCCAGAGGCGGCAGGTGCGGCGTGGCGGTGACCACCTGAAGGACGCGCCAGCGAATGACGGCTTCGGCGTCGAGCACGACGGCGCGGGCCCCCTCTCGCAGGGCGACCCTGTCACAGCGGCTCAGCAGGTGACCGAGATCGGGACCGACCAGGAGGCGGTGGGAGTCCCCGCTTGCAGACTCGTATAAATGAAGAGTCCGCACAGAGCCGCGAACCCACGCTCCCAGCGTGCCGGGTAGGCGGGCATAGGCAAGGAGTTGGTGAAGGGGAGTGTCGTGGGGGAGCGGGAGCGGGGGCCCGGAGAGCATGAGTCAGCATGGGGCCGAGCCGAGAGCACTGTGTGATCAACCAATCGCAGCGGGGGTAAATTTCCCGCATTGACGATCAGGCGGTAACCAATCCTTTTCTCGCGATGAGATACGCCTGCCTGCCCCGATGTATGGCGTCGAGCAACGGGGCGGCTTCGAATCGGACGGGATCGGTCGCCGGCAATCCTGTCTCCCTCGAGGCGGCCTCGCAGGCTCGGCGAGCCGCCTCCTCGGACATGTCGTATGTATTCAGCGAGATGCCGATCACCTTCGTGGGATGCACAACGGAGCCCATCATCTCATAGAGCCGGATGTAATCCGCGAGGGGCGGAATCCGGAGCCAGGCGGCCTCCCGGTAATCGCCGATGTACTGTCTGGTGGTCTGATGACATAGGATCATGGCATCCGGACAAGAGCCATGCATCAGCCCCAGGGTGACGGCCGAGTAGCCAGGGTGGTTGATGCTCCCCTGCCCCTCCACCAGGACGATATCGGCATCGTCGCTCGCCTGAAGCACCAGCTGCTCCGCCGCTCCGGCAATGAAGTCGGCTACCACTGCATCGACCGCGATACCCCAGCCCTCGATCATGATGCCGGTTTGACCGGTGGCAACGAAGCGGGTGCGGAGCCCGGAGGCGTTGAGTTCTCTGGCGAGCTGAAGTTGGGCCGTCATTTTGCCGACGTTGCAGTCGGTGCCCACGGTCAATACCACGTAGGGCTCGACCGCCTTGGCGGCGCCGGAAGCAATCGGCAGATCGGCCGGTGGCTTCCGCAAGTCGAAGATCTTCCGGCCGCTCGCCTTGGATTTGGACGCCAGGAGCGGATCGTCCCCCAGGAAGCTGTGCAGGCCGTTCCAGAGATCGCAGCCCGCATCCAACGCCTCGGCGAGCCAGGTCCGCCACTCGTCAGGCAACCGCCCGCCCGCCGGCGCAATACCGATGAGAACGGCCGTCGGGCCGAGATTCAGTCCGGCTCGCATCGAGCCGACGATCGGGATGGCCCCGCCGAAGCCGAGCACGTCCTGGACGGTCTTGCCCGCGTGTTGGCGGTCCAGCACTGCCACGGTACGATCGGGCAGATAGCGAATGACCGAGTTGGCGGTCTTCGAGGTCATCGGGCCGAAGTCGCCGTCGGCCACGATAAGAAAGCGAGGAGCGGGCATACGTTATGGGGTGACGGGCTGGGTGGTGATGGTCGGTTCGACATCCGCGGCGACGGTCCCGCTCGGCGTGGCCTCGCTGATCGAGTCGCCGTATACCTCGCCCAAGAGAATGTGGCGGATCAGGACCATGACGAAGGCAAGGATCGGCACCGCGACGATCAATCCGGCCAGACCGAACAGCTTCCCAATCAAGAGTACACCGGCAATCGTGATCACCGGGGGCAGGTTCACCTGGCGCTCCATGACCACCGGAGCTACAAAGTTGGCCTCGATCAGGTGCACACCGATCCCCAGCAGTGCAACCGCGATGGCCTTCCCCAAGCCCGCCACACCCAGCGCGAACAGGGCCGGAATGAGAGTGGAGAACAGGGTGCCGAAGAACGGGACAATCGCGGCTACGCCGGCGAACACGCCGAATGCCAGGAAGTACGGCACTCCCAGGATCCAGAGCCCCAGGGTCGTGAGAGCGGCGAGCAGGACCATGGCGATGAGTTGCCCCACCACCCAGGCGTGCAGCGTCAGCTTGAGATCATACAGAATCACCCGGGCCAGACGACGGTGGGCCGGCGGCACCAACGCGACGAGTCCATCGACGTAGGTGGACGGGGTTCTCGCGAGGTAGAGCGCCATTACAAAGACGCCCACCCCCTTGATGATCAACTCGACTCCGCCCTTGAGGTACGGCACCAGAGCCCCGCGGAGAACCCCGAACAGCTCGTTCAGCGAGCTGGCCAGGAGACCCGGTGCGCCCCCCTCTGTCACGCCTCGCCGAAGGACTGGGATGCTGCGGAACAGCCGGTTGATGCTCTGGTCGAGCTCGGTGAGGAAGCTCGGAAGGTTGGCGACCAGGTCCTGGACCTGCGAGGCCACTGCAGGGGCAACGAGGAACACCACGCCAACCAGCCCGCCAAGGGTAAGGGCCAGCGCGGCCGCGAGCCCGATCGCGGGGGGAACCCCAGCTCGGCGCTGGAGAAAGCCCGAGACCGCATCGAGGTAAACCGCAAGAATGATGGCCAGGAAAACGACGATCAGCACGTCGATCGTGCGGATCAGGAGGGCCACAACAATGACGGCGAGGAGAATCCAGCCTAGCGGAAATCCTCGCCGTCGATCGGTCTCAACTGGCACCATCAGCGCGCCTTCTTCCCCTCATCCCCCTCCTCTATCAGCTCCGCGTCGTGCACGTCTGCCGGAGCGCGACCGGTGCCGATCTGCTTGGAGCCCTGTGGCCGGCCAGCTCCCAGGATCCCCATCTTGGATTTCAGCTCCAAGAGCTGTTGGTCAGAGCTCCC
>JAXDMF010000337.1:0-6972 GCA_034666205.1 Gemmatimonadales bacterium | reverse complement strand
TGAGCTGGGTGGAAAGCTCATCGGGGTGAAGTGACCGCTCCTGAAACAGGTCGGCGAGCGCCCGTTCTTCCGGCGACAGCTCCAGGGGCAATGATCGCGAGGCATGGGAAACGACAGGCAAGGTCAGCCCCGAGCTCGGCAGCCCGGAAAAGTGCTCGAGTAGATCGCTCGGCTCGAGCACCGGCGTGGCACCGTCACGCAGGAGGCGGTTCGTGCCAACCGAGACGGCGCTGGTGATGTTCCCCGGAACAGCCATGACCTCCCTGCCCTGCTCCAACGCGAAATCCGCAGTGATCAGCGCCCCCGATCCAGCCGCGGCTTCGACAACTACTGTAACCCGCGAGAGGCCACTGATCAGGCGATTTCGTCGGGGGAAGCTGCCTGCGTGGGGGCGCTCACCAGGCGGGAACTCGGTGACGAGCAGTCCGTCCCGGGCCACACGTTCGTACAGCGTCCGGTTGGCCGCAGGGTAGATGACCCCGAGTCCGTTGCCGAGCACGCCTATAGTGCCACCCCCGGCATCAAGTGCCGCCGTCTGGGCCACCGCATCGAGGCCCCGGGCCATGCCGCTGACCACCGTCACTCCGGCACCGGCCGCAGCGCCGGCGATCGAGCGACAGACAACGGCACCGTAACTGGAGTGATCCCGGCTGCCGACGATGGCCACTGCCGGACGCAAGAACAGCGTCTGGTCTCCGAGGGTGAACAGCACCGGTGGTGGATCGGCGATGTGATGGAGGTCGGTCGGGTACGCCTCGTCTTCCGGGATGAGGATGCCAGCACCCAGCCGCCCAGCCTCCTCCGCTGTTTTGCGGCCGACCTCCAGTGGCGTCGCTTTGAGTGCCGTGGCAATGGCGCAGGAAAGCCCGGGCAAGGTGCGTAAAAACTCGAACGGCGCCGAATGGGCGCCGAGTGCGGTGGGGAACGCGGTGAGCAGAGCCTTAAGTCGGGTGGGGCCCATTCCGGGCACCTGCGTCAGGGTCAGGTAGGCCAGTCGTTCGTCGTCCACCTACAGATCCTCGACGGCTTCTGTGGCCTCGGTGAGCTTCGCCTCCTCCACGAACTTCCAGAGATATTCTTTCAGCTCCTCCACGCCCTGCCCCGAGGCGCTGGAGATGGCTCGTACACTTGTCGCCTCAGGCGCTCTGAGCCGAGGCAGTGGATGGTCAGCTGGCTGAAGGTCCTGCTTGGTCAGGACGATTATGTGCTGCTTTTCAGCCAAGGTGGGGCTGTACTGCTGGATCTCGTTTCGAAGCCGGTCGTAGGCGGCCTGCGGATCGTCGGCATCGAGTGGGACCAGGAAGGCGAGCACTCGGGTGCGCTCTACGTGCTGAAGAAAGCGGAAACCGAGTCCCTTCCCTTCATGGGCGCCTTCGATGATGCCAGGAATGTCGGCCATGACAAAGGTCCGATGTCCCGAGAGGCCCACCACGCCGAGGTTGGGCTCGAGCGTGGTGAACGGGTAGTCGGCGATTTTGGGGTGAGCGGCGGAGACCACCGAGAGTAGGGTGCTCTTTCCCGCGTTAGGTTCTCCCACCAGGCCTACGTCAGCAATGAGCTTGAGGATCAGCTCGATCTGGCGATCCTGTCCCTCTTCTCCGGGCTCCCATTCCCGTGGCGCCTGATGGGTGGATGTGGCGAAGCGGGCGTTACCCCGACCGCCGCGACCCCCACGTGCCACTATGAGAGTATCGCCCGCCTCTAGCAGTTCGCCGATCAGATCGCCGGTCGCGGCATCCCGCACCACCGTGCCGGGCGGCAGGGGGAGATAGATGTCATCGGACGACGCGCCGGTCTTGGTTTTCCCTTGGCCGTGCTCCCCCCGGTCGGCTTGCCACAGGGTGCGATAGCGGTAGTCGAGCAAGGTGGCCAGGTTCGGGTCGGCCCGGACATACACGCTCCCCCCGTGGCCCCCATCCCCACCATCGGGACCACCCTTGGGCTTGTATTTGAACCGGGCAAACGAGCTGGCACCAGAGCCACCGGTCCCGCCGACCACCCGCACGACCGCGCGATCGATGAGCATCAGTTTCCCGGTGCCCAGCCCTGACGTACCGTACGCCACAGCTCTTTGACTTTTTTCCACTGATCGAACGAGAGCAGAGGGTTGACGATGGACAGCATCCCTTCGATCTGGCCGAACGTGGCACCGGCGTTGAGTGCCCCCCGCAGGTGGGAGTGCAGTTGGCGGGGTGTTTCGAGCACTGCCGTTTGCGACACGATGCAGAGCTCCCGTCGTAGGAGGTCGAGACCCGGCCGGGCTAGCGTGCGGCCATACCCCTCGGTGATCATCCAGCTGTCGAGGGCCGGGTGGAGGGCCCGAACACTCTGCCGCAGCTTCTGGTAGTTCTCACCGTACACGACGGCGCACTGCTCCTCGCCCCGGCCCGTCCACTCTGCCGCCCGGCCGTAGTCCTGATCCGGATCGGTAGCCGGCGCCGGGACTCCGCCTTCCTTGCGCCAGACTGTGAAGGCGACCAATGCCCGAGGGTACCCCACCATCAGCAGGCTCTGGAGGATCAGCTCCTCGACCCAGACCGAGGGCACCTGCGAGAGGCGCAGCGAGCGGGCGCGCTCACGTAGTTCGGGTTCGTAACCCTGCGCGATGGCGGCGGCAAAGCGCACCAGGTCCCGAGTCTGGGGGTCGAGGTTGTCCTGTCTGGCCATCACATGATATCCCGTTCGAGCTCGGACCTCTGATCGAATCGGCGCCCGCGGGGGCGCCGAAATGCGGGCCGCCAGGCCGGCGTGAGGCGAGAAGAAGATAGTATCATTAGGTTTCTACGCGATGCCGGCACCAATGCGCCCACTCCTACTCGCGGCGGTTCTGGCCGGCACGCTCGCTCCCGCGCGGGCTCAAGCCCAGGCTTCCCCCTATATACCGCTCGATGATTCCCGGCTTCCGTTGCTGGAGTATCTCATTTCCCGGGGTGAGATCGAGGACCCTTCACCCATGATCCGTCCGTTTCGGCGGGCCGACGCTATAGAGGCGCTCGCAGCCGCCGACACGCTCGGGAGCTCTTCCGCCGCTCGACTTATCCGGAAGCTGCGCGGTGAATTCGCCGATTCAGCCGGAAACGCCTGGGCCATCGAGGGGCGAGTCGGTGGTCAGGCTTACACCCATGCCCGCCGGGATCTGCTGCATCCGGCTGGAGCCGAACGGGTAAGGCCCTACGCCGAGCTGGGCGGGTGGGCTACGTTCGGCAACATCGTTCTGGTCACTCGCCCCGTGGCCGAGCCCCGGCTGATCGACGATCCAGACTGGCGGGGTCGACCGGATCTGAAGTTTACTGGACGGGTCACCGACGCCTACATCAGCGCACAGTTCAAGTACGGGAGCCTTTTTTATGGCCAGATGGATCGAAACTGGGGCCCTGTGGGTCTCCCCGGTATTCCGTTAAGCAACTACGGCTACGAGCGCCAGGGATTGGGAATCGAGATTGGAACGAAAAACCTACGGCTCTCTGCCTTTGCCACCGATCTCCAGGATGAGGTGGACAGCCTCGGCCGCACGGTGCATCGCTACTACTTCGTACACCGGCTGCACGCGCGGCCTTCACGGCGGCTAACGTTTGGTTTATGGGAGGGCGTCGTCCTTGCGGGAGTCGACCGGAACTTCGAGACCCGCTACCGGAACCCGCTTTCGTTCAGCTACCTGGCCAACACCATTGGGCTGGGCGACAAGGGCAATGTCCTTCTTGGCCTCGATGCCCACTGGCGCGCGTTCCGGCACGCGGCGTTCGAAGCGCAGCTGGCGGTGGACGACTTTCAGTACCAGAACCGGAGCGGCCCGGACCGATTGCCGGACCGGTGGGCGCTCACCGTCGCGGCGTTTGGTCCGCTGGGACCACTGCTCGCCTGGCGGGCCTATTACACCCAGGCTTCTAGCCTCGCGTTCCGCACTCTCAACCCGTTTGAGAACTTTACCGACAATGGGGTTGGGCTCGGGCGGAACTTCTCGGATATGGACCAACTGACGTTCAGCGTATCGGTGCCGCTGGCCGGCCGCTGGCTGGCTACACCAGATCTCACCCTGTTGCGCCAGGGCGAGGGGGCCATCGACGATCCTTTCCCCGCAACGCCGGCGGAGATGGGACAGACACCTCAGATTTTCATCGGAGTGGTCGAGCGCACGTTCCGGCTTGGCCTTGGGGTCCAGGGACGACAGGGTCCGCTTGAGGTTCAGGCCAATGCCGGCCTTCACCACATCGTGAACTGGGAGCACCAAGCGGGCCGCACCGTGAACCGCTTCGAGGGGCGGATCCAGGCCACGCTGGGCCTCCGCCGGCAGGGGGTGCTTCGATGAGACAGTCGCCGACGCCGCTCACCCGCGATCGCGTACTCCACTTCATCCATCGCATGAAGAGCAGCCGAGTCGTGGTGGTCGGCGATATCATGCTGGACCGGTACCTCATAGGTGACACGGAGCGGCTGTCGCCGGAGGCTCCGGTGCCGGTTGTCACCGTGCGTGAGCGTGAGGCCAAGCTCGGCGGGGCCGCTAATGTGGCCGCCAACGTGGCCGCTATGGGTGCGAAGTGCCTCTTGGTCGGCGCGGTGGGCGATGATGGCGACGGCGCTGCCATCCGGCAGGGGCTCGCCGTGGTCGGGCTAGATGATCGGTACGTCCTCACCATGGCCGGGCGGCCTACCACCTCCAAGACCCGGATCATCGCCCGCTCCCAGCAGATTGTCCGGATCGACGATGAGGTGGATACGCTGGTCGAGGGTGCCGATCTCAATCGCCTGATTGCCGCGGCCCGCGAGGCGCTCGCCGACGCCGATGCCCTCCTGCTGGAGGACTACAACAAGGGGGCGCTGCCACCAGCACTCATTCTGGCGGTCATGGAAGTCGCCAAGCGCAGGGGCATCCCCGTCGTGGTCGACCCCAAGTACCGGCAGTTCTTCGAATACTCCGGCGCCACGGTCTTCAAGCCGAACCGCCGGGAGCTGGAGTCCGCACTCGGCGCTGCCGTGGACCTTCAGAACGGCAACGCCCTGCCCGAGGTCCTCAGCCGGCTCAAGGTGGACAATCTCCTGGTAACGCTGGGAGCCGACGGGATGGTGCTGGTCACCAAGGACGGCAGCCTGACCCAGATCCCCAGCATCGCGCGGCAGATCTACGATGTGTCGGGCGCGGGGGACACGGTGACCGCCTGGCTCGGCACAGCGCTGGCGGCGGGGGCCTCAGTCCGCGAGGCGGCACAGTTGGCCAATTACGCGGCGGGAGTGGAGGTTGGAAAGCCGGGTGTTGCGACGGTGTCGCCCGAGGAAGTGCTTGCAGTTCATGAGGAGCGGTTCGATCAGATCGGGAAGCTGCGGAGAGGGGGACTTATTTGATTACCTCGACTCTTCTATGGCCACCCCGGTCCCAAATCCCAACCACACCCGCCAGGTCTCCTTCACGTCTTCCAGATATCCCCGCAACCGGTGCGCAGCCTCGGCGTGGTCTGGAGCCAGCTCAACCGCACCCGATTCCGCCATTTTCTCGCGCACGGCATCTGGGCGCTCGGTCATGGCCATAACCGCCAGTCGCTCCTTGCTCTGCGACTTCGGGGCTCGGTAGCCCGCCTGCCTCAGGAAGCCGATCAGATCGCGGCGGGTCCAGCCTTCCAGCCACGCGGCCATATCGGTGGCGGGAGCGACCAGACCGCTCTCGAGGATTAGACGAGACGATTCGGCCACGTCCAGCCCGTGTCGAACGGTTTCATGCCGGCAGAGGCTGGCGAGCGAGCGGGGCGCGCCGGGGTCGGCACTCAGGTGGCGCAGGGCATCCACGGCATGAGCACGGGACCCGAGTGGCAACCGGGCCAATGCGGCAAGAAGTAGCTGGAAACGGGTATCGCGGGGAGGAACAGGAGAACGTAAGGCGTCATTTGCCAGGGGGGTCCAGAGCGCCCAATAGTCCATGCCGCGGGACATCTCGGCGACAAAGGCATTACGCTGGCGCAACAGGTCGTGGCCATCCGTCAACGAAAATCCATACGGGGCCATCACGGCGGACATGAAGTAGGCCGCTTCTCCAGCCATGATGAACCCGGAGAAGCCCTCGTGCGCGGCCACCATGACCAGCGTGGTGCGAAGGTCTAGGTACGCATCGTCGCCCCCCAGAGCCAGGTGCCGATCGATCGGTGCCGCCATAACGGCCCTGGCCAGATCGGCATAGCGGTGGTGCACCCGGTCCGGGCTGTCCACTGGGCTAACCCGCCGCACCCGCCACAGGTACTCAGCTAGGCCGTCGATGTCCTCGCGGCGCACCCGCTCCCGGAGCCACGGCGAGAAGTCGAGACAGGGGACGCAGCTCGACGGGTTGTGATCCCGAGACAAGCAGGGAAATTCGCGGCGCCCCCTGCCGGCTACGAAGCCCAGCAGGTCGCAGGAAGTGAGATCGTCAGCGGTCAGAATCGCTGAAACGTCAACCGTCAATCAGGACCCCTAAGGTCGAAACTGCTAGAATGTTTCGCGAGTTTGCCAACTCGGCAAGGGCATGGGGTAGGCCAATTTGGCGTCGTGTAGGGGGCAGGAAGCGCTCTAAACCCCTTCGTGGGCAGGCCGGTGAGCGACCCCCCCACCTGAACCTAAGCCTGTTCCCGGTAGCGGGAGCAACTCCGCAACGCGCATCGGGGCTTTTTACGGGGTCAGGCGCGGCGGGTCCGGTCGTGGCGGGGGGTGGCCCTCCTCGCAAACTTGTCGCGTCGGCGGTAGGCCATTATCGCGATGCCGACACAGATGAACAAGGCGGGAAGCACCATGATCACCATGCCGCTCAGCATGGCATGGACCGACCCAGGCATGACGGTCATCGGGGTCGGCCATCAAGTCGTGGGAGCGGATCGATCATTGGTGTAGCGATCGGAGACGGTGCGCGTCCGACCAGAACTGATTCATCATAATAAACACGAAGATTAGGGCCGGTATGAGGCTCCAGAAGAGTGCCCGGCGCTCATACCTCAGGTGCATGAAATACATCAACCC
>JAXDMF010000336.1:0-2900 GCA_034666205.1 Gemmatimonadales bacterium | reverse complement strand
CCACCGGGCATTTCTTCATCGTGGACCGGCGGAAGGACCTCATCATCACCGGTGGCTACAACATCTACCCGGCCGAGATCGAGCGGGTGCTGGCCGGGCATCCCGCTGTCGCGCTGGTCGGGGTCGGGCCGGTACCCGACCCGGTGAAGGGGGAACTCCCGTGCGCATACGTGGTGCCCCGGCAAGGCGCCCGGGTCACCGAAGCGGAACTCATCGACTTCACCCACGACCAGCTCGCCGCCTACAAACGGCCCCGCCGCGTGGTGTTCCTGTCCAGCCTGCCAGCCACGTCGTCGGGCAAGATCATGCGCCGCAAGCTGGCCGAGGCCGCCGCCGAGCAGGCCCAGCCGCTCAGCCCGCCACCCTCCGGCCCGGGCCCATGAGCACCGGGTAAGGCGTCAACGGTAAACACGGATAAGCCGATCGGCACTTATTATCCACCACCACCAACTCCACCTTCGCACTTGACGTGGTAAAACCACGAGAGTGTTAAAACGATGTTACACGAATCGGAACATCGGGAAGGCGGCCAGCAATGTCTACGCAGAATGATATGCGTGCCTCTCAGGAGATGCCGAGTGAGGCGGTGCCGAGATTCGGCCACCTGACGCCGTGGGTCGTCACTGTTGGGCTGATCATATTCTCGGTCGTATCATGGTGGCTCCTGGCTGACCCGCAGTGGAGCCCCGTCGGAGCGTCCCTGCCTGCGATCGATGCGCTGCTGTTCTGGACCATCCTGGGCTTCATTTTTACCGGCTTCACGTTTGCCAACTGGCCGTTCTCCAAGATCAGCCAGCCACTGGCCGGTGTTCTCCACGTTGGTGTCGATGTGGCGATCGGCTTCGTGGCCGTGTGGCTCTTCAGTTTCGTACTCGGATCATGGGATCCGACGTTCTCGCATTCGGCTCCCGGGGGAGCCGGATTCACTGCGACCGCATTCGTGGTTCTTATCGGCTTTTACGCCTACGCGCTGGCCGCGGCCACCTGGGGTGGCTATCCCTTCGAGGAGGTCCCTGCGCCGCTGGCCAGCGTGGCCCAGTTCTTCCTGGCCGCATTCATCACCGTCATCGGGGTTGTCGTGCTCGTGTACCCGAACTTCAGTGCGGCTTTGGCGAAGAACGCGCCGCTTGCGCTCGCTCCCGCTACCGGATGGGTGTACAGCTCCATCGTGGTCGTGATCGTGGCCGCCATGCTCTGGGAGAATTGGCCGTGGGCATCGGTAACAAATCGTCACCTGCGGGCAGCGGCCGCGCTGGTGATCACCCTGGGCGGCGGAGCTGGCCTGTACTTCCTGTTCCGCCTGGTCGTGCAGGCCGTCACTCCCGCCAGCATCAAGGTCCTGCCTGCCTTCTCTGTTGCTCTGCAGACGGCCGAACTCGGCGTATGCTTCAGCCTCTGGGCGCTCGTGATGGGCCTGATCTTCGGTCCCAGTCGGCTGAAGCTGGGCACTGCGGCTACGCGGATAGCCCGGACCGCGATTCTCGCGGTCGCCGCAATTGCCACCTACGTCATCTTCATGCGCTTCTTCGCAACGAAGGTCCTGCATTTCACCCCGCTGAGTGGCGACTACGGCGGCGACCCGCTTACCTGGATGGACTGGACGATTCTCGTGGTGCTCTGGTACGCGGTCGCCTTCGGCAAGTATGGGTCGACGAAAAGCAGGTGACCGGTTGGCGGGTCGCGATGAGCGCTCTACAACGCGCGATGGGGGCAGCTGAGACCACGGCAGGCCCGCCCGACTCGTCGAGCACATTGTTCGGCGGAGGGGGCTCGCAAGCCCGCCACGGAGTGCTGGACGTCCATGACCGCCATCAAGGTCGCAGATCACCGCGACCGCGGCCGGCTCTCGCCGTCTGGCCGCCAGCACGCGGCTGCCGCCGGAGGGCCGACGCGCCCCCCGGGCCCGGCCACCATCAGCAGGGCGGAGGCCCGGACCTGCGCAGCATCACGGGCCGTTCCCCCGCCCGACGAACTCAGCCGCTCCCGCATTCACGACCACCGCTGCGATCTCGGCGCTGGCTCCTTGCCTCAATGCGAATGAGATTCTATTGTGCTCAATATCGGACAAACGTTGTCTGAAAAATTTCCGTGGTCTGCGGCCAGCGGAGATCTTCGGCCCGGTTATGTCGGTCATCGGCTACGACGTCGATCAGGCGGTAGCGATCGCCACCCCCTGGCAGCGAGGAGGCTGCTCATGCATCTGGGACAGATCGCGGCCGAGCAGCCCGGCCAGGCGGCGGTGATCATGGCTGGTTCGGGCCAGACGATCACCTTCGCCGAGCTGGACGCAGCCGCCAACCGGCTCGCGCACGTCTTGTACGGCGCCGGGCTGCGGCCCGGCGATCACATCGCGTTCATGCTGGAGAACCGGTGGGAGTTCCTGGCGATCGCCTGGGCGGCTCAGCGGTCAGGCTTGTACTACACCCCGGTCAGCTCCCGGCTCCGGGCCGACGAGGCCGCCTATATCGTCGACGACTGCGGGGCGCAGGTCTTCATCGCCTCCCCGGCGGCGGCCGACATCGCGGTGAACCTGTCCGCCGTTACCCCCCAGGTCCGGTTGCGGCTCATGCTCGACTTGGCGGCCGAGGGTTTCACGTCCTACGAGGAGGTCACCGCCGCCGCTGCGGCCACGCCCTTGCCGGACGAGGCGGAGGGGGTGGACATGCTGTACTCGTCGGGTACCACCGGGCGCCCCAAGGGGGTCAAACCGGAACTGCCGCTCACCCCGATGGGCACCCCGGATTCGCTCTACCGGCTGGTGTCGCTGCTGTTCCCGCCGGACACCGACTCGGTCTACCTGTCCCCCGCGCCGCTCTATCATGCCGCGCCGCTGCGGTACTGCCTGGCCCTGCAGCGGCATGGCGCGACGGTGGTGGTGATGGAGAAGTTCGACCCTGAGC
>JAXDMF010000335.1:0-8922 GCA_034666205.1 Gemmatimonadales bacterium | reverse complement strand
CCGTCAAGGAAAACACCTACTTCGCGGAGCTGTTGATCCGCCGGGACGACCACGTCTTCCAGGTCGACGCCCGACCATCGGACAGCATCGCGCTCGCGCTCAGGATGCGGGCGCCGATCTTCACCAGCGACCAGCTGCTGGATCAGAGCGGGGTCGAAACCGATGACCCTTCACCGAACCCCTCGCTCGAGGCGGACAAGCTCAAGGACTACCTCGAGAAGATGGATCCGCAGGACTTCGGGAAGTTCAATCCGTAGCGGGGGAAGGACGGGAATGACGGGAAGGGCGGGAGGGTGGTTCCGCAATCACCTTACCGCCCTTGCTACGTTAACGATCCTTTCCGTCCTTCCCGCCGTTCCGACCCTCTCCGCCCAAAGTGTGCGTGCCACCGGCCGAGTTCTCAGCGCCGATTCAACCCCGGTCCGCGGCGTTCGCGTGCTGCTCCACCGCGTGGGGCAGGCGACTCAGGGACCCATCGACTCGATACGGTCCGATGGGCGGGGGCGGTTTCAGTTCACCTTCCGGCCCGACACCAGTGCCTTCTACCTGCTCAGCGCCGAGTATGCCGGCATCGAGTACTTCTCGCCGCCGGTGGCCACTAATCCCGAGCGGCCGGATACCGGCATTCGGATCCTGGTGTACGACACGTCGAGCACCACGCCGATCTCGCTGGTGGCGCGGCACCTCGTGATCGCACGCCCGGGCGAGGATGGCTCCCGCGGGGTGCTCGATCTGATGGTGCTCCGAAACGACAGTCGCCTGACCCGCACCACATCCGACACGACCCACCCAACCTGGAGCGCGCCGCTTCCCCCGGGCACCATTGGGCTCGACCTGTCGGAGAGCGACTTCTCTCGTGAGGCGGTGGCTCGCCGGGGCGACTCGGTAATCGTTGTCGCGCCCTTCGCTCCGGGAGAGAAGCAGCTCACGGTGCAGTATCTGATTCCTTCCGGCCGAAGTGTCGTGGAGCTTCCATTCGGGCGGCCCGGCGCGGCGATCAACGTTCTGGCCGAGGAAAGGGATGTGCGGGTAACCGGAAGCGGTGTCGCGCTGGCTGATAGCCAAGTGCTCCAGGGGCGCTCATTTCGCCGGTGGACTGGTGTGGCCCAGACAGGTGGTGTGGTGCGGGTCGTCTTGCCGGGTGCCCGCCGCACTCCAACGTGGTTGCTGGCCGTGCTGGTGGGGACGCTCGCTCTCGTTCTGGCCGGAGCGGGCTGGCGACTGCTGGCGATGCGCAGCATGCCCGCCACCCCGAGGGCTGGGGAGCTGATCGATGCGATCGCTGCACTCGATGTCCGCTACGCCAGCCGCGAGGCCGACACCCCGGTGGACGAGTGGAGCACATACCTCACCGAGCGAGCCAGGATCAGAGCCCAGCTCGAGGCTTCCCTTGCGGCCGGGGGTCAGAGCCGATAAACTAGCCCCAGCAGAAAAACTGAAAGAACACGAACGGGGCACTCGGAAGCCGGTGCAACACCGGCGCGGCCCCGCCACTGTAACGGGTACCTGGCCATCATCGGCCAGGCTCTCCACTCAGCACGCCACTGGGAAACCGGGAAGGCGAGTGGAGTCCCGAAGCCAGGAGACCTCTCCGTTCGTGCCACCATGAAGCCCTCGGGGGAGGGTTGGTGGCGTTGCCCGGTGGCCCAGCCCCCGCTCATCGCCCATTCCTCCGTCAAGGGATGGGCGGAATTATTTACCAGACCCCGACGTTCCAGCGCGGCCTCCGGGCACTGCTGACCTCCACGCTCCTCGGAGTGAGCCTGGCGGGTAGTGCGTGTCACGAGCACCCGCGCGAAGGTAGGGGTGGGATCTGGGTGGTCGATGACGCCGGCGATACCGTCCGCCTCCCGGCGCCCGCCCGCCGCGTCGTATCGCTCATTCCCGCCACTACCGAGCTGCTCTTTGCTATCGGCGCCGGTTCAACGCTCGTTGGCCGGACTAGCTACTGCGATTACCCGCCGGCCGCAAAGGCCGTTCCCGACCTGGGCGACGGCATCAAGCCCAGCATCGAAGCGGTGCTCGCCCAGCGTCCCGATCTGGTCACCCTGTACAACTCGGGGCAGAACGCGGCCGTTGCCGGGCGGCTCCGGGATCTCGGCATCCCGGCCCTCAGGCTGAACACCGATGCCCTCAGTGACGTGGATCGGGTCGCCCGAATCCTGGGAACCCTGACGGGCAGCCAACGCGGAGCGGACTCGGTGGCCGCGGCCTTCGACACGGCGCTCGCGGCCGCCACCCGTCCCGCCAAAGGTCGCCGTCCGAGAATACTCCTCCTGGTGTGGGAACAACCTCCGATGACCATCGGGCGAGGCAGCTTCCTGCAGGAGCTGGTGGAGCGAGCCGGCGGCGAAAACCTGTTCGCGGACGTGGCGGCATCGTCCGGCGTCGTGAGTATTGAGGCGGTGGCCGCGCGAGACCCCGACCTCATCTTCACTACCAACGAAGGTCCCGCATCCTTCGCCACCCGGCCGGAGTGGCAGGTCGTATCGGCAATCCGAGAACACCGGTTTCTGCGGGTCAGTGGGTCCGAGTTCAACCGGCCTAGCCCTCGTGCTCCGGCGGCCATCCGCGAGCTGACGGCGCGGATGGAGGCTGCACGGCGATGAGCGGCGCACGCTTGGCGCTGCTCGGCGCTGCGGTAATCGCCTGCATCACGCTCGGGCTCAGCGCCGGCGCCGTCCCGCTACCGCTGCGGGAAGTGTGGGCGGGGCTCTGGCATGCCGACGCGGGAGCGGCCGCCATCGTCCGGGATCTCCGGGCCCCGAGAGTGATCCTGGCTTTTCTGGTCGGTGGCAGCCTGGCTATCTGCGGGGCCGCACTCCAGGCAATGATCCGCAATCCGCTCGCCGAGCCTTATCTGCTGGGACTCTCCAGCGGGGCCGGGCTCGGTGCCGTGATCGCGATCGCATCGCGCGCCGCGGGAGCCTGGGCGGTGCCGGTCGCCGCCTTTGCCGGAGCACTTGGTGCCGTGGCCCTGGTGTATCGGCTGAGCCTGGTTTCCGGTCGCCGACTGGACCCCCATGTCCTGCTGCTTTCCGGTGTCGTCGTGGGTTCGTTTGCGGGCGCGCTGATGAGCGCGATCATGGTGCTCTCCGATGCCCCGGGAGTCCGGAACGCCTTTCTCTGGCTCCTGGGTGGGTTCGGCACCGCCTCCTGGCAGGCACTCGCCGTGTTCACCGCCTATGCCGCGATTCCGCTGGCCCTGCTCCTGTACCACGCCCGCTCCCTTGATTTGATCGCGCTGGGCGATGAGCCGGCTCACCATCTCGGCGCCGACGTGGACCGGATCCGGCGATTGGTCTATCTCTGTACTGCCCTCCTCACCGCGGCAAGCGTCGCCACCTGCGGCATCATCGGGTTCGTAGGGCTGGTGGTCCCCCACGCGGTGCGCACGATGTTCCGCCCACTGCATCGGAGTCTCCTCCCCCTCGTCTTCCTCATGGGCGGCTGCTTCCTCGTGCTTGCCGACGTGGTCTCGCGGACGGCGGTGCGGCCGCTGGAGCTCCCAGTTGGGGTCATCACCGCGCTGATCGGAGTTCCACTCTTCGCCCTCCTCCTCAGGCGGACGCTCGCATGATTCTCGAGGCGAAGGCGATCACGGTGCGCTACCGGCGCCATGCCGCGGCGGCGCTGGACGCGGTCAGCTGCCAGGTCGCGGGCTCGGAGCTGGTCGCCGTGGTGGGACCGAACGGCAGCGGGAAAACCACGCTGGTTCGCGCCCTGCTCGGGCTGGTACCGGTCGAGAAGGGTAGCGTCCTGATCGACGACCGCCCGGTCGGTCAGTGGCCCCGCCGACTGCTCGCACAGGTAGTGGGCGTAGTCGGCCAGCAGGAGGAGGCGGTCTTTCCACTCAGCGTGGCGGAGACCGTCATGCTGGGTCGCTATGCCCGCCTGGGTCCCTTGGCGCCACCGGGGCCCGAAGATCGCGCCGCCGTACAGCGAGCGCTGGAGCGCTGCGACATCCTCGACCTCGCCGAACGATCCATCGACTCACTCTCGGGCGGCGAGTGGAAGCGGGTGCGCGTGGCGCGAGCGCTGGCTCAGGAGCCCCGCGCGCTGGTGCTGGACGAGCCAACCGCCTCGCTTGACGTCCGTCACGAGATGGAATTGTTCGAGCTGTTCCGGCAGCTGGTGGACGGGGGTCTCGCCGGCCTGGTCATCACTCATCATCTCAATCTCGCCGCCCGTTTCGCTCACCGGATCATCCTGCTCGACCGGGGCGCGGTTGTCGCTGTCGGCACTCCAGCCGAGGTGCTCCGCCGGGAAATCCTGTCCCGCGTATTCGAGTGGCCGGTTGCGGTGACGAAGTGGTATGACGGCGCGCCCCAGGTCGTGCCGCTGCGGGCGGGAGAAGAAACATCCAGCTTAGGGGGTTCTCAATGAGAGCACGTCTGCTTGGAGCAGCGATCTTGTCGATGGCCATCGTGGCCGGCGGCGGCCCATCCCTCGCAGCGCAAGAGACCCAGGACACGACCCGATTGCCGGAGCTGATCGTTACGCCCACCAAGTTGCCGACCAGGCCGGATGCGGTGGTCTCGTCCGTCACGACGATCAGCGGTGATGATCTCAAGGCCCGGGGCATTCGGTTCGTACAGGATGCATTGCGCGACGTGCCCGGTGCTACCCTGGTGCAGGTGGGCTCCTATGGCGGTGTCAGCTCGCTGTTCATGCGAGGCGGTGAAAGCGATTACGTGAAGGTTCTGGTGGACGGGGTCCCAGTCAATCAATCCGGGGGTGGCTACAACTGGGCCAACCTCACGACGGACAATGTCGACCGCATCGAGATTCTGCGCGGCCCCGGGAGCGTGATCTACGGCTCCGACGCGGTAAGCGGCGTGGTGCAGATCTTCACCCGCCGGGGTCAGGGCCGTCTGGCCTTCGAAGGCGGTGCGGAGGGAGGCACCTTCGGCACCATCGATGGGCATCTCGGGCTGCTGGGCGGCACCGACCGGGTGAGTTATTCCGCCGACGCCAGCCGCTTCACCACCGACGGCATATACGCGTTCAACAACGATTACGGCAATACGGTGCTGAGCGGCTCGGTGGCAGGGAGACCGAATGACCGGACCGATGTATCGGTCGCGACCCGCTATTCGAATAACCGGTATCACTTTCCTACCGACTTTGCCGGCATCCTCTCCGACAGCAACCAGTCGAACACGGAAGAGGCCCTGTCCCTTGCAGCCGATCTCGGCCGGCGTTTCGGTGATCGGTACGAGCTGAGGCTCACAGCGGGAGGGAGCCGCACGGACGGAGGGTTCGACGACCGGGCCGACAACGCCGGCGACACGGTTGGATTTGCCTTCGCATCCCATCGCGACTCGCGAGCTCAGCGCGGGAACCTGGACGCGCGGCTCAATGCGGCACTCAGCCCCGAGCTCACCATCACAGCGGGCGCGCAAGCCGAGCGGGAGACGGAGCGGCAGGCGGGGGTGACGACCTCGAACTTCGGTGGGATCAGTACGACTCCGGATACGCCGTTCGATCGGGGCCGTACGACGCTGGGTTATTACGCCCAGGGATTGCTGGATCTCCCCTCGGGCCTCGCGCTCAATGTGAACGCCAGGCTGGATGACAACAGCGCCTTCGGGACCTTCTTCACCTATCGCGCGGGAGCCGCCTACCGCTTGCCGTCACATACTCGGTTGCGCGCCTCGGTGGGACGTGCCTTCAAGGCGCCGACCTTCTGCGAGCAGTTCTGCGATGCGCCCTTTGTGGTCGGTGATTCGAGCCTGAGCCCCGAGCACGCGACCAGCTGGGAGGCAGGCATCGAGCAGGGATTAGCCGCTGGTCGGGTCTCGGCGTGGGCCACCTACTTCGATCAGCATTTCCGTGACATGGTCGTCTACGATGGAAGCGCCGCACCGGGTGAGCCGACGTATCGCAACGGGGCTGGAGCACGGGCTCGCGGTGTGGAGACCGGGGTGACTGCGGTGTTCGGCACCGGCGTACGAGCCACGGCCTCGTACACCTACGTCGACACCAAGGCGACCGACGATGCCGGCCAGCCTTCAGCCTCCTTTGCCGCCGGCGAACGCCTGATCCGGAGACCGAGGCATTCCGCGGAGCTGACGCTCCGGGCCCGCGTCTTCGACCGCGCCCTCCTGGGTGGCTCGGTGACCTACCTGGGGCGGCGGGACGATGTGGACTTCAATCAGTTCCCCAGCCAGCGGATCGAGTTGCCGGCCTACGCAACCGTCGATCTGGCGTGCGACATCGAGGTGGTCCGCGCGGGGCCGAATCGCCCGGGCGTTTCAGGAGTCCTGCGCGTCGAGAACCTGTTCAACCAGCACTATGAACAGGTGGTCGGGTTTGCCGGACGGCACCGCGGCGTATTCGGGGGAGCCAGGTTCCGTTTCTGAGCGGCGACTGGCGGCGGAGGGGAGGCGCTTCGATCTTTGATGTCATGATCAGAACCCGGATCACTGCCGGCCTGGCCTTGGCCATCGCCGGTTCGACGTCCTGCGCCGAAACCTCGGCGCCGCTCCCGCCACCGGAAGAGATGGTCGTGGTGCTCAACGCCAACGCAGCTACGCTGAGCTTGATTCCCGTCGCCGCACCGACGCAGGTCTCTACCGTTCCGCTCGGCGCCTCGGACGTCCAGCCCGCGAGCGTGACCACCCGCGGAGCCATCGCGGTCGTTCCCCTCCAGGGTCGGGATGCGATCGCTGTGGTCGACCTGAGAGCCCGGCAGCTGGTGAACACGATCTCGCTCGCGCCCGGATCCGGAGTGGCGGGCGCCGCCTTGGTCAGCGATTCGATCGCCTACGTCTCCAACTCCAGCCTCCAGACGGTCACCAGGGTCGACCTCTCCACGGGAGATACCGTCAGCTTTTCGGTAGGCCGCACCCCCGAGCAGATGACCTTCACCCGCGGCCGGCTACTGGTGATCAATGCCAATCTCGATGCCCTGGGTAAACCGGCCGGGGAGAGCTGGATCAGTGTGATCGACCCTGCCGGTAACCTGGCCGGCGCAGTGGTCGACTCGATTCCGCTGGTCGGGCCCGGCAACGCGCGGTTCAGCACGGTTGCGGGTGATGGCCTAGTCTACGTGGTTCAGGATGGAGATCCGACGATCGATGAGGGGCGGCTTTCGGTGGTGGACCCGGTCGAGCGAACCGAGCGGGCGAGCTTCGGAGGGTTTGGCTTCGGACCGGGGGACCTCGCCAGCGACGGGGGCGACCGGCTGCTGATCAGCTCGCGGAGCGAGGGCCTGATGGAGTTCGATACGGCAAAGCGCACGGTTGTCAGAGGGGAAGGGAACGGCATCGGGATCCCCGGCAATACCGGCGTCGCCGTGGACTCGCGGGCGCGCATCTATGCGCTGGAAGCGGGATGCTCGGCTAATGGGGTCGTCCACATCCTGCGATCGAACTTTACGGAGATACGCTCGGTCCCGGTGGGACAGTGTGCCAGCCAGGTGCTACTCGCCCTGGTGCCGCCTGCAGGCGCGCAAGCGATCGAGCCTCAGCCATAGCGAAGTATCCATGCCGCTGGTTTCCACATCGTCGATCGTCCTTTCCAGCCTCCGCTATAGCGAGACGTCGAAAATCGTCCGCCTGGCCACCCGGGAGCACGGGGTCCAAAGCGCGATCGCCAAGGGGGCCTTGCGCCCGAAGAGCCGGTTCGGTGCTGCGCTTCAGCTGCTCAGCGAAGGTCAGGCGCAGATCCTGATGAAGGAGCATCGCGAGCTGCACCTGCTCACTGCATTCGACCTCAGGCGGCTGCACGTGGGACTGGCGACCGACCTGGAGCGCTACGCCAGCGCGTGCGCATTGGCGGAAGTGATGATTCGCTTTGCCCCGCCGGATCCGCATCCCGAAAGCTTCGACCTGCTTCAACGTGCCCTGGAACAGCTGGAGACCGTCGCGTCACCTGACATCGAGGCCCTGGGCTTTCGGGTCCTCTGGCAGCTCGTGAGCGTCCTCGGCTTTGCCCCGTCGCTCGACGCCTGTGTGATCGACGGGACTCCGCTTGCGGGCGAGGGACCCCTCCCGTTCAGCACTCGGGATGGCGGCGCCCTCTGCCCCACGTGCGCCGCACAACATGGCACCACCCAGCTCCCCGCGGCGGCCCGGTCCGATCTCCTGACGCTGCTGGATCCGGCTGCTCCATTACCGTCACTCGATGTGAGGCACGGGGCGGCACACCGGCGGCTGCTGGCTCGCTACATCCGCTACCACCTTGGTGAGGGAGCCGACCTGCCGGCTCTCGAGTTCTGGACCCAGCGGGCCTGGGCGGCAGCGTGATCATCGGTACCGCGGGGCACATCGACCACGGTAAGTCCACGCTGGTTACCGCGCTCACCGGGAAAGCGATGGACCGGCTGGCCGAGGAGCGCCGTCGCGAGATCACGATCGACCTCAACTTCGCGGCACTCGATCTCGGAGTCGGCCGGATGGTTGGGGTGGTGGACGTCCCTGGCCACGAGGACTTCGTCCGGACCATGGTTGCCGGTGCCTCGGGCATCGATCTGGCGCTTCTGGTCGTCGCGGCGGACGAGGGGATCATGCCGCAGACCGAGGAGCATCTTGCCATTCTAGAGCAGCTCGGCATCCCCGCAGGCATACCCGTCCTCACCAAAGCCGATCTGGTGGACGCCGAATGGCTCCAGTTCGTCGCGCTGGAGATCGCCGAGCGCCTGGCCCACTCGAGTGTGCCATTCGAGCCGCCGATAGCGGTGTCGGCCAAGGCCGGGACAGGCCTGGACGAGCTGCGACAGCGCCTGGCTGCCCGCGCGGCCGCACTCACTCCACGCTCGTCGGGCGATGCGTTCAGGATGCCGATCGACCGGGTCTTCTCGCTCGCCGGCGTCGGAACGGTTGTCACCGGCACCGCCTGGTCCGGCCGACTGGAGGTCGGCGATTCCGTCCTGATCCTCCCAGCCGGGTTGCGGGGCCGGGTACGCTCGCTCGAGAG
>JAXDMF010000334.1:0-7447 GCA_034666205.1 Gemmatimonadales bacterium | reverse complement strand
CACCGCCTTCTGCGACACCGCCTTCAATCTTCTGCCCACCCTGCTCTACCTCGTGCTCTCCGTCGCCGCAATGCTCCGCATGGAGTGGCATTTGGCGGTGGCGGTCATCGTCTTCGCTCCGGTTCCGGCGATCATCGGCGCCTGGGCGGCGCCCGAGCAGGAGCAGCGGGAAAGGCGCCTGGTCGAGCGCTGGAACTCGATCTACGGGCGCTTCAACGAGGTGCTGGCCGGGATGATGACGGTGAAGGGGTTCGTGATGGAGGAGGAGGAGAAGCGGCGATTCCTGGCCGGGGTGCGGGAGGGAAACGTCGTCGTACGTCGGGGCGTACGCACCGACAACTACACCGGCACGCTCCGAAGCCTCGCCGCCACCGCCGCCCGGCTCGCGGCCCTGGCCATCGGTGGCTACCTCGTATATCGCAACGAGATGACGCTCGGAACGCTGGTGGCATTCCTGGGGTACATCGGAGGGCTTTTCGGACCGGTGCAGGGGCTCACCAACACGTATCAGACGCTCCGCCGGGCCACTGTCTCGCTCGAGGCCATCTTCAATATTCTGGACGCCGACGACGTGGTGGCCGACAGCCCGGGTGCGGCGGACGTCCGAGCGCTCCGGGGGGAAGTAGAGTTCCGCAACGTCAGCTTCGGATACCAGCCGGGGTCATCGGTGCTAAGAAACATCAACCTGACCGTCCCCGCGGGTGAGACGATCGCCCTGATCGGACCCAGCGGGAGCGGCAAGAGCACGATGGCCACGCTGCTGCAGCGATTCTACCGGGTGACCGAAGGGGCGATCACGATGGATGGGGTGGACATCCGGGACATGACCCAGCATTCGCTTCGGAGCCAGATAGGCGTGGTCTTTCAGGATGCTCACCTGTTCAACGACACGGTGCGGGCCAACATCGCGTACGGCCGGCCGGATGCCTCCCAGGACGAAGTCGAGATGGCGGCGCGGGCGGCCCAGGCGCACGGCTTCATCACGGCGTTGCCGGAAGGCTACGACACCATCGTGCGCGAGCGAGGCAGCCGGCTCTCCGCGGGCGAACGGCAGCGCATCGCGATCGCCCGTGCCCTGCTCAAGAATCCGCCGATCCTCATTCTGGACGAGCCGACCTCGGCGCTCGACGTCGAGTCCGAGCACCTGATTCAGCGCGCGCTCAAGGCGTTGCTCCACGGGCGCACGGCGTTCGTCATCGCCCATCGGCTGTCCACGGTGCGCGATGCCGACCGGATTGTCGTGATCAAGGATGGGGAGATTGCGGAGGCTGGGAACCACACCGAGCTGCTCGCCCAGGGCGGGTATTACGCGTCATTGCTGAACAAACAGACGACGGGGTTCCTCGAGGAGTCGGAGCGGGCGGCTTAGTCGTCGTCGAGGCCCTGGAAGGCCGGCACATTGGTGAGCCAGAACCCGGCCAGGCCCCCTTCGTGATCCACCTCGATATAGAAGTTGTCGGCGGTGCGCACCCCCTCGACTGGGCGCCGGGGGCCGATCTGGAGGTGGAAGACGCTTTCGGTACCGTTGGTTTGTACCGAAAGCGTGGTGTCGACCTCGACCGACGCGACGCCGGGCCGTGAAGGCCGGGAGGGCAGGACCACGCGCCCATCGGTCAGCTTGGCCGGGACCTGCAGCTCGGACACCGTGATCACCTCCGGCCACACCACCACGTCGAGACCGCAGATCACTCCGTTGTTCACGTCCAGCACCGCCACCGACCCCTCAGCATCCGTAAGCTCGACGGTGCCGGTCATCCCTCCGCTTTTCCGGTTTCCCTTGAATGCCCCCGACAGGATGTCGGTCTCTTGGTCCCACCGCCAGCTCACCGACGGCAAGGCTCCGCTCAGCGGCTCGATCCTCGCGTCCATGCTCATGACGACCTCAAGCCGCTCGAGCGGAGGCAAGCCGCTGGATCAAACGGAGAATCCGGTCCAAGCCCTGCTCCAGTTCAGCGTCTGACACGGCGTAACTCAGCCGCACCCATCGGTCGTCGGCAAACGCGGCACCCGGCACCAGCGCCACGCCTTCCTGCTTCATGAGCTGCTCGCAGAAACTCTGGCCGGTCACCGGATCGTTCTCCCGGATCCCGTCCACCCGGAAGAAGAAGTAGAACGCGCCATGGGGTTCGACGAACTCGATCCCCGGCGCTTCGCTCCGGAAACGGTCCACCAGGTAGTCGCGGCGGCGGCGGAACGCGGCGACCATTCGGTTCACCTCGGCATCGACCCGCTCGTCGGTGAATGCGGCGGCAGCGGCCCACTGCGCCGGGTGGTTGGCCCCGGTGGTGGTGTGAGACTGGAGCGCAGCCATCGCCTTGGTCAGGTGCGGAGGGGCCAGCGCCGCGCCGATCCGCCAGCCGGTCATCGCGTACGCCTTGCTCGCCCCGTAGATGATCACCGTCCGCTGGAGCAGATCGTCGGGCAGGTCGAGCAACGAAGGCGCCGGACCGGGACCGTAGTTGATCCGCCGGTAGATCTCGTCCGAGATGATCCAGATGTCGTTCTTGTGCGCCCACTCGGCGATGGCCCTGAGCTCGGCGAGCGTGTACACCGCCCCGGTCGGGTTGCAGGGGGAGCAGAGGATGAGCCCGCGGGTGAGCTTGTGGCTCATCCGGTCGAGATCCTTCACGCTCACCTTGAGGCCCCACTCGGGATCGCCGGGGACCAGCACCGGCTCCGCGCGGGTCAAGTGCACGATCTGCGGATAAGAGACCCACGCCGGAGACGGAATCAGCACTCGGTCCTTGGGTCCAAACAGGGCAAAGCAGGCGTTGAAGATCGACTGCTTCGATCCGGAGCTTACCACGATCTGATCGGGATCGATCCGGCGCCCGCCAGACATGACGGAGAGTTGCTGGGCCATGCCCCGCCGCAGCTCCCCAATGCCAACGTTTGGAGGATACCGGGTCATCCCCTTCTGGATGGCCTGAATGCCGGCCTGCGCCGCGGGGGCCGGGGTATCGAAGTCAGGCTCGCCGACGCCCAGGTCGAGCACGTCTTCCCCGGCGGCCTTGCGGCGTTTGGCCTCGTTGCTGATGGCGACGGTTTCCGAGGCCTTGAGATGCTGGACGTTCAGGGACAAAGGATCAGGCATGCGGCAATCCGATCTGGGGGTCAGGTGCGGCGAGACCGGGGAAAAGTTTGTCAACGGCCGGGGGATGTCAACCGGAGCAATCGAGCTTAGCTTCACCGTGTGCCTACCTTCGAAGACCTCCATCTCAAGCCCCCAATCGCGGTGGCGCTCGAACGGCTCGGTTGGAGCGCGGACGACCCCAGGGCCCGGGAAGCCGCGCCGACGGCGGCTCGAGGAAACAATCTCGTCGCCTATACACCGCCGGTGCCGGCTCACGCGGCACCCGGACTGGCCGGTCTCCTCAGCCGCCTGCTCGAGGGTGGACGGGGGCTGCTGCTGGCGCCCGCGAGCCAGCTGGACGAGTGGGGGGCGCTGGTGCACGATCTCTCCCGGGACAGCGGCCTTCGGGTGCAAGTCGCCCACGGGACCTCACGGGCCATGCGAAGGCTTCGGACAGGCGCCCTGGACCTGGTGATCGCGAGCCCGGAGACCGCGCTGACCCTGGCCACCCGGTCCGCTCTCCGAATGGAGGACGTGACCGCACTCTTCCTGGCCTGGCCGGAGACCTGGGCCGACGAGGACAAAATCACCCCGTTGATGCAAGACCTGCCCAAAGACGCAATGCGGGTCATCTACACCGCCGACGCGGAGCGAATCGGGTCTCTGGTCGAGCGCTACGCGCGGAAGGCACTCACCATCGGCGTCTCGGCGGGGAGCCTTCCCACTGTTGGCCCGGTTCGCACGGTGAGCGTAGCGTGGGCCCGGCGAGTCCAGGCGCTGGCTGACCTGGTGGAGTTGCTCGACCCAGCGTCGCTCGTCGTCTGGACCGCGGACCGGAGCCGGCACCCAGCCATAGCGCAGGTCGTATGGGCCGGTGAGCCCGAAGTCAGCCTGGTGACGGGGGACGCTCCCGTAGCCGGGACCATCATCGCGTTCGATCTTCCCACAGCAGAACGGCTCCGGCAGCTGCTCGCCGCCGGCGAAGTGGTCCTGCTGGTTCCCCCCGAAGCAGAGAGCTATGCCGCCCGAATCGCGTCGCCGCGGCGTCCGCTCCAGCTCCCCAGTCTGGTGGACTCCGTCATGGACGCGGCGAGTGGCCAGCGAGCCACCATCATCAAGGCCATCGAGCAGGGGAAGCCCGACCGGGCGCTATTGACGCTGGCGCCGCTGTTCGAACGGCACGATCCCGCGGCCGTGGCAGCCGCGCTGTTCGATCTGTGGACCGGTTCGGCTCCAGCCGCGCCGGCACCGCTGCCGGATATTCCGGCGACATCGAAGATCTATGTCGGCCTGGGAAAGAAGGACGGCGCGACGGCGAATGACTTTGTGGCAGTGCTGACGAAGGAGCTGCGATTCGAGCGGGGCAAGATCGGGAGAATCGAGCTGCGGGACGCCTACTCGCTCATCGAGATTCCGGCCCAGGATGCGGAGAAGCTGGCCGGCGCGCTCAATGGGATCACGGTGCGGCGGAAGCGGGTAACGGCCCGGGTCGATCGGGGGCCCGCCCGGCCACCGCGGCGCGAGAACGGTCCCTCCGGGAGGCCTGTCCGCCCCCGACCCTAGGGCGAACGCCGGACGCCCTACCGTTTTCGGTTGACCAGATCTCTCAGGGCCCGGCTGGCCCGGAAGGCCGGCACGGTGGACGCCTTGATATTCGTAGCCTTCCCGGTGCGCGGGTCCCGCCACTCGCGCGCGGCCCGCTTCCTGGTTTCGAAGCTTCCAAAACCCGTGATCGCAACCTTCCCGCCCCGCTTTAGCTCGGACGCGATGATCCCGCCCGATGCGAAGAAGAGCTCGGCGATTTCGGTTGCCTTGGCCTTGGTCACACCCAGTCGTTTGGCGACGGAGGCGACCAATTCCTGTTTGTTCACGCGGACTCCTTCCGAGGCAGACAGAGCCATCGGCGGACGAATATCGTGGAGCGGATGAATCGTTCGCAAGGTGGCTGGAGTTTCCCGCTCGTGGCTCTACATTTTGCATCCCCACCCAACCAGGCGGAGTCGAAATGAACTACGGGATGCACCCCGGATGGATCGAAGTGATCAGCGGCGTCATGTTCAGCGGCAAGAGCGAGGAGCTGATCCGTCGAGTCCGTCGCGCCACGATAGCCAGGCGCAAGGTGCAGGTCTTCAAATCCCACCTCGACAGCCGCTACACCGGCCTCTACAGCGTCTCGAGCCACGACGGAACCGAGCTCGAGGCCAGCCCGGTGGATTCGGCCGGCGAGATCTTCCGCCTGGTGCGGCCCGACACCGAGATCGTCGCGATCGACGAGGCCCAATTCCTGGACTCGCAGATCCTGAATGTCGCCACCACGCTGGCGGGCCGGGGCGTGCGGGTCATCCTGGCCGGCACCGACACCGACTTCCGGGGCGAGCCATTCGGCTCCATGGGTGAGCTCATGGCCATCGCCGAGATGGTCGACAAGCTCCAGGCCATCTGCGTTCTCTGCGGCGACCCCGCGTGCCGTAACCAGCGTCTCATCGATGGAACTCCCGCCCGGTATGACTCGCCAACCATCATGATCGGGGGCCGGGAGAGCTACCAGGCGAGGTGTAGGCACTGTCATTCCGTGCCGCGGCGAGACGAGGATCAGACGGCTTTGCTGTAGGGACCTTGGAGCATGCTCTCTGTCGCCTTGACCGGAAATATCGGGGCCGGAAAGTCCACAGTTGCGGAGCTTTTCCAGCGCTGGGGAGCTACGGTCATTGATGCCGATCAGCTCGTCCGGGAAGCCCAGGCGCCGGGCCAGCCGGTGCTGGCGAGGATTGCGGCGCGGTTTGGGATGGAGCTGCTACGGTCGGACGGGACCCTGGACCGGGCGGCGCTTCGGGCCAGAGTGCTCGCGGATGCGCGTGCGCTGGCCGATCTCAACCGCATCGTTCATCCGGAAGTGCACCGGCGCCGGCAGGCGCTGCTCGCCGAGGCTCGGGCCCGGGGCGACCGGATCGTAGTCAGCGACATCCCCCTCCTCTTCGAATCGGCCGATCCCGCCGAGTTCAACGCCATCGTATTGGTGGATGCGCCCGAAGGCGTCCGGCGGGCCCGTCTTCTGGCCAGCCGAACGCTGCCGCCGGACGAAGCCGACCGCCTCTTGGCGCTGCAGCTGCCGACCACTCCGAAGCGAGCCCGGAGCGATTACGTGATCGAGAATGACGGTGATCATGCCGCGCTCGAGCGTGCCGCCTCCGCCGTGTGGGATGCCCTCGTCGCGCGCGCTTGACCTCGCCCTCCGCTCCGCCTATCCTCCGTCGCGCAACCACATCGGAGAGCGCGGTGTCGAACATACCGGACGATCTGCTGTACACCCTCGAACACGAATACGTCGCGCGCACTACTGATCCGGCCATCGTGCGGGTCGGCATCACCGACTACGCCCAGGGTGAATTGGGCGACGTGGTGTTCGTCCGGCTGCCGAAGAAGGGTGAGCAGGTCACGGCGCATCAGCCGTTCGGCGAGATCGAAGCCGTGAAGGCGGTTTCCGAGCTGTACAGTCCGGTCACCGGCGAAGTCACCGCGATCAACGACGCGCTCGACAGCGACTCGGGCGTGGTCAACCGCGACCCATACGGCAACGGGTGGATGGTCCAGCTCCGGGTGTCCAGCCCGGCCCAGCTGAAAGAGCTGATGTCGCCCAAGGCGTACCGGTCTCACATCGGGGAGTAAGCGTCGATTCGCAAGGCCCCACCAGGAGCACCACTCTCACCATGACCACCGTTCTTGCCCGTAAGCTGAGTAACCCCACCCTCGACGTCCTCCATCCCTCGCACTTCGCTTACCGGCATATCGGGCCCCGGCGCGCCGACGTGGATGAGATGCTCGAGCTGCTTGGATATGAATCGCTCGAGAGCTTCATCGATGCGGTCGTCCCCGACGAGATCCGCCTTCGCCGTCCGCTGGCGCTTCCGCCGGGACGGAGCGAGCGGGAGGTGCTCCAGGCGCTCCGGGGGATCGCCGGAATGAACCAGGTGTTCCGTTCCTACATCGGTATGGGGTATGCCGGCTGCTTTACCCCCCAGGTGATCCAGCGCAACGTGCTGGAGAACCCGGGTTGGTACACCGCCTACACCCCCTATCAGGCCGAGATCGCCCAGGGCCGGCTCGAGGCGCTCCTCAACTTTCAGACCATGGTGTCGGATCTGACCGGGCTCGAGGTCGCCAACGCCTCGTTGCTGGACGAAGCCACGGCTGCCGCGGAGGCAATGAACCTGAGCCTTGCGGTGCATCCCACCAAGGAGCATCCGGTCTACCTGGTCGACGAGCGCTCCCATCCGCAGACCATCGCGGTGGTGCAGACCCGGGCCGAGGCCCGGGGCATCGAGGTCAGAGTGGGCGACCCCGCAGGGTTCGAGTTCGGGCCGGGCGTGATCGGCG
>JAXDMF010000333.1:0-3265 GCA_034666205.1 Gemmatimonadales bacterium | reverse complement strand
GCACGTCCGGCGAAATGCGCATCTCCAACTTCCTGCTGTGGCAGCTCGCCTACGCAGAGCTCTACGTCACTCCAGTCCTGTGGCCGGACTTCACCCGCCGCCATCTGTTGGAGGCCATCCTGGAGTTTCAGCGGCGCGAGCGCCGCTTCGGCCGCGTCGAAGCCGGATGAGCATGGATTCGAATCTGGTCCGGCGGGTCGGGTTCGCGGTCATTGCGATCCCCCTCGCGCTGGCCGTAGTGTGGTATGGCGGACTGCCGCTTGTGCTCCTGCTTGCGGCCGTGGGCGCGCTCGGCGCCCGCGAGCTGTTCGATCTGGCTGCTCGCCAGGGCATTCGCGCGATGCGCTCCTTCGGCCTGCTCAGCGCTGCCGCGCTCGCCCCGATCACTTACGCCGCCTTGGTCGCGGCCGATTTTCGCGGGACCGTGCTCGCGGCATGGCCCTATGTGGCGGCAGTCTGGCTCATCGGCCTGCTCACCCTGGTGCTGGCAAGGAGGTCACCGGCCGACAGGCCGCTGGCAGCCGCCGCCGTCACGCTCCTGGCCGTTGCCTACACCAGCGCACTGCCGGCGTTCCTCATCGCCATCCGCCACAACCGCTATCCGGAGCGATCCTGGGCCGGCGCCTGGTTAGTGTTCTTCCCGTTGGTGGTGACGTGGGTCTGCGACACCGCAGCGATGTTCGGCGGCCGGACCTTCGGCGGACCGAAGCTGGCCCCCACCGTGAGCCCTGGAAAAACCTGGTCGGGCAGTACAGCCGGGTTGGTGGGAGGGACGCTCATGGCTCCCCTATTCGGCTCGTTCATCCTGCCCCGGGTCGGACTCGAGGTGCCGCTCTGGCAACTCGTGGTCATCGCGGGGGCGTTGTCCATCATCGGCCAAATCGGTGATCTGGCCGAGTCACTCTTCAAGCGTGAAGCTGGAGTGAAGGATTCGAGCCATTTGATCCCGGGTCATGGCGGGGTACTCGACCGCTTCGATTCCCTCTACTTCGTGGTTCCCACGGCCGCGGCGCTGTATCGCTGGTTTGGAGTCATCTGATGAGCGTGGCGCAGACCCAGTCCCGAGCCTCGGCCCCGGGTAAAGTGGCGCCCCGGGCGCAGCGGGGAGTGGCCGTGCTTGGCTCAACCGGCTCCATCGGCCGCAGCACTCTCGATGTGCTGCGCCGGCACGGCGAGCACTTCCGCCTGGTGGCGTTGACGGCGGGGCGGAACCAGGCCGAGCTGGAGAGCCAGGTGGCTGAATGGCGTCCGTCCTACGTCGGCCTTGCCGGCATCGCCAGTGACGCAAGGTGGCCTACCGGCCCCGAGGTCCTGGTGGAGGCGGCCACCCACCCGGACGCCGACATCGTCGTGAATGCGGTGGTGGGGGCCGCAGGGCTAGAGGCCACACTCGCGGCGCTGCGGGCAGGCAAGCGGGTTGCGCTGGCCAACAAGGAGACCTTGGTGATGGCCGGCGACCTGGTGGCTCAGGCAGCCTGCGCCGGTGGCGGCGAGATCGTGCCGATCGATTCGGAGCACAGTGCGGTCCTCCAGTGCATCACCGGCCGGGACGATGATAGTCTGGCGCGCCTTATCTTGACGGCTTCGGGCGGGCCGTTCCGCGAGTGGCCTGCCGAGCGAGTCTGGCACGCCACCGTCGAGGAAGCACTGAGGCACCCGACCTGGCAAATGGGTCACAAGATCACGGTGGACTGCGCCACACTGGCCAACAAGGCCCTCGAGCTGATCGAGGCGCATTATCTGTTCCGGCTACCCTACGACGCGCTCGAAGTGGTCGTCCATCCACAAAGCGTCGTGCACGCATTCGTAGAGTTCTGTGACGGAAGCGTGTTGTCCCAGCTCGGCTTCCCCAGCATGGAGCTCCCGATCCTGTACGCCCTCACCCACCCAGAGCGGCTCCCCGATGCCGGCGTGCGGCGCTTCGACCCGGTGGCTGCCGGTCCGCTCACCTTCGAGCCGGTTCGTACGGAGGTGTTTCGTGCGCTCGGCTGCGGGATCGCCGCCGGTCGGGCCGGCGGAACCGCACCGGCGGTGTTCAACGCGGCCAATGAGGTGGCGGTTGCCGCGTTTCTCATGGGTGCGATTCCGTTCGGCCGGATCAGCGAAACCATCGAGCAGGTGCTCGACGCGCATACTCCGTCCGCTGCCGGATCGGTCGAGTCCGTCCGGGCCGCCGATGGCTGGGCCCGCGACCAAGCCGAGCAGAGTGTGAGGCAATAGTGCTGTTCACCATACTGGCGCTCATCGTTGTCCTCGGCGTCCTCATCTTCGTCCATGAGGCGGGCCATTTCATTGCCGCGAAGTGGGCCGGGATCTACGTCCATCGCTTCTCTCTCGGCCTCGGTGCGCCGATTCCCTGGCTGACCTTCCGTCGGGGGGAGACCGAGTACTCGATCTCCTGGCTGCCACTCGGCGGCTACGTGAAGATGGCCAGCCGGGAAGAGGATATCGGGAGCAGTGCGCTCGAGGGTGGCGCTCCGTTGGAGCCCGTGCCGCCGGACCGGGTCTTCGAGGCGAAGCCAATCTGGAAACGCATGGTGGTCATTCTCGCGGGCGTCACGATGAACGCCCTGTTCGCCTGGGCGGTCTTCGCGTTTCTCGCCTACAAGAACGGGCGCCAGCTCGATCCGGTCACCACCGTGGGCCGGGTGGTGGAGGAGCTGGTTCCGCCGGAAGCCGCGGCCCTGAAGGAGATTCGGCCCGGCACCCGCATCATCCGGGTCAATGGCGACTCGGCAAAGTCCTGGGATCAGATCGCCTCGACCATCGCCAACACCCCACAGCCGGAAGTGCGCATCGAGCTGGATGACGGGTCCGTGGTGGTCCTGCCGATCCATCCCGACGCCTTGGAGGAACGGTTGAAGGCGGCGCAGGCGCTTCAGCCCTTCCGGGCACCGGTGGTGGGTCAGGTACTGCCCGAGAAGCCCGCCGCTCGGGCGGGGATCCAGGAGGGCGACACCATCGTTGCGGTGAACGGCCGCCGGGTGGAGCAATGGTACGATTTGCTCGAGCTGCTCCAGTCCAGTCCCGGGCGCAACCTGACGATCGAGGTCGCACGTGGGACGCGGCATTTGAGTTTCAAGCTCCAGCCCTACGTGGACACGATCCCGGGGCCCGACGGCAAGCCACGGGCGGTAGGGCGGATTGGGGTGGGGGTCGGCACCGAGCTCACCTCCGAGAAGCTCACCCTGGGCCAAGCCATCGCCGAAGGGGGCAGGGCTACCGTTAAGTCGTCCACCCAGATCGTTCGAACGGTACGGGGACT
>JAXDMF010000332.1:0-5911 GCA_034666205.1 Gemmatimonadales bacterium | reverse complement strand
ACCACGGCTTTGTCCGAGAAATGCTTATTCCCGTCCACCACCACCTGGCTGATGGCGACCCGCTCGCCCTCTTCGACATCGAAGACGACGCGTGCCTTGCCCGGGGTCGGCTCCAGTTGGATCACCTTCACCCTGGATGCGTAATACCCCTGGTGTTTGTAGAGCGAGTCGATGCCGGCGCGGCCTTGCTCGACTGCGTTCCGATCGAGTGGACGGCCTTCGGTGAGATGCACCCGGCCCTTGACCTCCCCCTCGGAGAGCCGGTTCACCCCGCGCACCGCCCATTTCTCCAGCAGCGGCCGTTCCTTGACTCGAATGACCAGGACCAGGTGGCCCCCGACGTTTCGCTGTTCCACCACGACGTCGTCGAACTGGCCGGTGCGGAAGAGTGCCGTGATGGCGCGCTGGATGTCCCGGTAGTTGATCGGCTGGTGCGTGATGATCCCGGAGGTGCCGATGACCTGTGAGGGCGTGAGGCGTGTCTGTCCTTCGACCGCGATACTATCGACTGCGGGCGGGCCTGTTTCCTGAGCCGCGAGGGCCCTCTGCCCCCCCAGTAAGAGCGAACCGCCTAGAAGGGTCTGAAGAAAACGGTGCATCGAAGAGGGGCGAAGGGTGAGCGCGCCGGGCCTCCCAAGGGAAGCCCGGCGCGCGGCCTTAGGCCTGGGGAGTTGGGGTCAGCGCCCGGAAGACCAGCCGCTCGCCGTCCGGAGCGACGTCGACCTCGATCTCCTCGCCGCGGCCGAAGTCGCCCATGAGAATCCTCTCGCTGAGCGGATCCTCGATATAGCGTTGGATGGAACGCTTCAGCGGACGTGCCCCGTAGTTCTGATCGTAGCCGTGCTCGACCAGGAACTCGGTGGCCGCGGGCGTGAGCCTGACCTCGTCGCCCAGCCGGCGCTGCACTTCGCGCAGCAGGATGGTGACGATCTGTGCGATGTGGTCCTTGTCCAGCGGGTGGAACACGATCACATCGTCGAGTCGGTTCAGGAATTCCGGATTGAACACCTTGTTCATCTCGTCCTTGACGGTTTCCTGCATCTTCTCGAAGCTTCCCCGCGCATCGCCGCCGTGGAATCCAAGCGACTTGCCCTTCATGATATCGCGGGCGCCCACGTTGGAGGTCATGATCACGACGGTGTTCTTGAAGTCGATGACCCGCCCGTAGTTGTCGGTCAGATGGCCTTCGTCCAGCACCTGGAGCAGGATGTTGAACACGTCCGGATGCGCCTTCTCGATCTCGTCGAGCAGGACCACCGAATACGGCTTCCGCCGCACGGCCTTGGTCAGGGTCCCGGAATCCTCGTAGCCGACGTAGCCCGGAGGCGCGCCGATCAGTCGGGACACCGAGAACTTCTCCATGTACTCGGACATGTCGACCCGGATCAGGGCCGATGCGTCGGCGAAGAGGAACCGGGCCAGCGCACGCGCCAACTCGGTCTTCCCGACCCCGGTCGGGCCGGAGAAAATGAATGAGCCGATGGGCCGGTTCGGATCCTTGAGTCCGGCACGGGAGCGCCGGATGGCCCGGGACACCGCCCGGATGGCCTCGTCCTGGCCTACCACCGATCCATGGAGCTCGTCTTCCATCCGCATCAGGCGCGCAGTCTCGGCCTCCTGGAGGCGGGTGACCGGAATGCCGGTCCAGCGGGACACGATGAACGCGATGGCTTCCTCATCGATCACCGGCCGTTTGGTCTGCCGCTCACGCTCCCACTCCTCCTGCTTGAGCCGGATCTGGTTCTGCAGGTCGCGCTCCTGGTCCCGGAGAGAGGCGGCGCGCTCGAAGTTCTGATCGCGGACCGCGTCTTCCTTCTGCACGTTCACCTTCTCCAGAGCGGCTTTCAGCTCGGCCACCTCAGCCGGGGGAACCTGGGAGGCCAATCGGGCCCGGGCGCCGGCCTCGTCGATCACATCGATTGCTTTGTCCGGCAGGAAGCGGTCGGTGATGTACCGCTCGGAAAGCTCGGCCGCGGCGGTCAGCGTGGGATCGGGAATGCTGATCCGGTGGTGGTCCTCGTACTTCTTGCGAAGTCCCTTGAGGATCTCGATGGTCTCGACCACCGTCGGCGGCTCCACCACGACGGTCTGGAACCGCCGTTCCAGGGCCCCGTCCTTCTCGATGTACTTGCGATACTCGTTCAGGGTCGAGGCGCCGACGCATTGCAGCTCGCCGCGGGCGAGGGCGGGCTTCAGCATGTTCGAGGCATCAATAGCGCCTTCCGCGGCCCCTGCACCCACCAGCGTGTGCAGCTCGTCGATGAACAGGATGATCTGCTTGTTTTGGGCGATCTCGTTCATGACCGCCTTGAGCCGCTCCTCGAACTGGCCGCGGTACTTGGTCCCGGCGATGACCGCCGCCATGTCGAGCGACAGGACCCGATGATCCCGCAGCACGTCGGGGCAGAGCCCGTTGGCGATGAGCAGTGCCAGACCCTCGACGATGGCCGTCTTGCCGACCCCGGGCTCACCGATGAGGACCGGGTTGTTCTTCTTGCGCCGCGCCAGGATCTCCATGACGCGCTCGATCTCCTTACCCCGTCCGATCGTCGGATCGAGCTGTCCTTCCGCGGCGAGCTGTGTCAGATCGCGGCAGAAGTGGTCGAGCGCAGGGGTTTTCGATTTCTTCTCGGACTTGGGCGTAGATGCGGGCTGGCTGCTGCCGCTTCCGGCCGACGTCTGAGGCATGTCGCTCCCGAGCAGGCGCAGGGTCTCGGCCCGCGATTGCTCGAGGTTCACGCCGGCATCCGTCAACACTTGGGCCGCGATGCCCTTCTCCTCGCGCAGCAGGCCGAGCAGCAGGTGCTCGGTACCGACGTAGGAGTGGTTGAGCTCCCGCGCCTCGGTCATCGCCAGCTCGAGCACCTTCTTGGCCCGCGAGGTGTACGGAAGATCGGGTCCGGCGGCCGCGGCCGCTTTGCCCTTCTTGACCGTTTCCTCGATTTTCTGCTGGATGTCCTCGAGATCGACGTTCAGGTTGGTGAGAACTGCCGCCGCCACCCCCTCGCCTTCGCGAATGAGGCCGAGGAGAATGTGCTCCGTCCCCACGTATTCGTGATGCAGACGGGCCGCCTCTTCCCGGGCCATCTGCAGGACTTTACGCACACGATCAGTGAAGTTGTAACCGTTCATCGAGGTATCCTGCGTAGCTCCGAGGGCCGTCGTCGCGGCTCATCCACGGCGTCCCACCTCGGATTCCAACACTTTGCGCACAAATTGTGCCCGCCGAACCGGTAGGTCGGGGTCGCTCGGGCCGAGCCCTTCGGCCACCGCCAAGTGGGCCGGCTGAGTGTACACCAACAACTTGTTAAGCGTATACATGCCGACATCGGGGATGAGGTTCACCCCCACGCCGAGGCGCACGCCGCTCAACAAGTTCATTGCCTCTTCGAACGACAGAGCCCGTGCATAACGAAGCAATCCGTACGCGCGCCAGACTTTGTCTTCGATGATTGCCGGAGCGTCGCGCAGCAGGACCTGCCGGGCCTGCTCCTCGTAGTCCATGACCTGCCGGACCATCTTGCCAAGGTGATCGAGCAGCTCGTATTCGGAGCTTCCGAGTGTGGTCTGATTGGACAGTTGGAAAAAATTGCCGACGACTTCACTTCCCTCACCGTACAGGCCGCGGAAAGTCAGTCCCACCTGCGCCAGACCCTGCAACACCTTGGAAATTTCCTTCGTCAGCACGAGGCCGGGGAGGTGTATCAAAACCGAGGCCCGAAGCCCGGTGCCGACGTTGGTCGGACACGAGGTAAGGTAACCAAACTCAGAATGAAATGCGAATGCAAGTCGTTGTCCCAGTTCGGCGTCGAGCCGGTCCACCTCGGCATACGCCGCGTCCAGCGCGAAGCCGGAATGGAGCCCCTGAAGGCGAAGATGATCCTCCTCATTCAGCATCACTCCCAGCCGGTCCTGCACCAGCAACGATGCGCCCGATCGCACCCGTCCGTCCGGGTCCAGGCCTGCGAGCTCCTTGCTGACCAGGTGCCGCTCGTGGAGCAGCTGCCGGTCGGCGAACTCCAGCCGGTCCAGCCGGAACTTGATCGCGCGTCGAAGTAACACGGTGTCCCGTGCCGCCGCTTCGACGATTTTAAGAATGTCCTCGCGCTCGGTCTCGGAATTCCGTCCCTGGAACACCCGGCCGGCCAGGTTCCGAGCCAGTCGAATGCGGGTCGAGAGCACGAGGTGGCTGGATGGCCCGCTCGCGTCGAGCCACCCCACACCGCCGTCGGTCAATAGGCTCAGATCGATCATTCCAGCACCCGAAGGCGATCCCGCAGCTCCGCCGCCAACTCGAAGTTCTCGGTTTCCACCGCCAGGCGGAGCTGTTCCCTCAACTCAGACGTCGGGTGACGCTCGGCCGGCTCGGTCGTCCCCCGTTCAGCGTAGCGTTCGCCCATGTGGTGGGTGGAGCCATGGAGCCGGCGAAGCAGATCCCGCAACGGCACCTCGAAGGAGCGGTAGCAGTCAGGGCACCCCAATCGGCCGCTCTCCCGGAAATCCGCGAGCGAGCCACCGCACCGAGAGCAGGTGTCCGGACGGGGGGCCTGGGCTTGTTCCGGCTCCTGGCCCATCGCAGCGAGGAAGGTGCCCAAAGGCGTCTTGGGTTGCGCGCCCGGACTCTCGACCCCCTTCTCTGCGGCGCACCGCTCGCAGAGATGCAGGGTGGTGACCTGCTCGTTTACGATCTGGGTGAGGTGAATGACCGCCTCGCGCTCCCGGCACTGCTCACACGACATCAGGGCATGGACTCCACGCCCGACAATGGCACCAGACGGCCGCCCTCGAGGGACAGCACGCGGTCGGCCCTGGCCGCCAGCAGACGATTGTGGGTGACGACGACCAGCGCGGTCTCAAACTCGCGGGATAGATGCGCGAACAGCTGGTGCAGTCGCTCGCTGTTGCCATAGTCGAGGTTGCCGGAAGGCTCATCCGCCAGAACGACCAGCGGATCGGCGACGAGCGCCCTGGCCACTGCCGCCCGCTGCTGCTCGCCCCCCGATAGCTGCGAGGGTCGGTGCGACATCCGGCCCGCCAGTCCCACCGCCGCGAGCAGCTCCTCCGCCCGGGACCGGGCCCTAGCCTCGGGTTCACCCGCGATCAGCAACGGCATCATCACATTCTCGAGCGCGGTGAATTCCCGTAGTAAATGATGGAACTGGAAGACAAACCCCAGCTTTCGGTTTCGGATTTGAGCCAGCGCCTCGGCACTCTCGCTCTCATAGGCCTGCCCGGCCAATCGCACGACACCACCGGACGGCGTGTCGAGGGCGCCGAGCAAGTGGAGGAGCGTGCTCTTTCCCGAGCCGCTGGCTCCCACGATCGCCACGAATTCGCCCCGGCTCACCGTGAGCTCGACGCCGGAGAGGACCTCGATCGGGTTGCCGTCGCCGCCGCGGTAGACCTTCCGCAGGCCCTGTGCTTCGAGGATCGCCGTCATTCGTGGCGGATCGCGTCGACGGGGGTCAGGGCGGCGGCGGAGCGCGAGGGGTACAGCGTCGCGCACACGGCGATGGCAAGGCTCGCGAGCACCACGACGGCCACGTCCAGCCACTCGATGTGGACGGGAAGGTGATCGATGAAATATACCGCCGGGTTGATCCGGACCCACCCCGAGCGATCCACCACGTAGGCCACTGAGAGACCGAGGACGAGCCCCAGCACCGTCCCCACCCCACCGATCACGGCGCCCTGCACCAGAAAAACTCTCCCCACCGCCGGCGAGGTCAGTCCCATCGCCCGAAGAATGCCGATCTCCCGAGTCTTATCGGTGACGACCATGGTCAGCGTCCCCACGATGTTGAACGCGGCGACGACCATGATAAAAAAGATAATCAGCCCCATGGCGAGCTTCTCCAGCTGCAGCGCGCTGAACAAGCTGGCGTTTTGGGTCTGCCAATCCAGGGCACGA
>JAXDMF010000331.1:0-3087 GCA_034666205.1 Gemmatimonadales bacterium | reverse complement strand
GCGGGTGATCACCGCGCCAACGCGGCGGCCCAAACAGTCGGCGCGGCTGCGCGCGGCCAGGGCGATCAGCAGGAAGTACAGGTTCTTGTCCGGCCGTGGCGTTGGTCCGGATGGGTGGCTGTCGGACTCGGCGGTCATCACCCCACACTAGCGTGCTCACGGCGGCTGCCGGCCTGTAGGCTGTCGGCCCGCGGGCGGGTAGCTCAGCCGGTTAGAGCACGGGGCTCATAACCCCAGGGTCGCAGGTTCGAATCCTGCCCCGCCCACGTTGCCCCGCCCACGTTCAAACGACCTATAAGCGACTCACACAACGCCGTGGTTGATATCAGTCTGATAGCCAACGTGCTCGAACTGGTGCTGGAGTCGCGTCAGGACCACAACGATGCCCGAGACCGGCAGGTCATCGGGTCGCGGCGCCCGGTGGCTGATGCCAGCCTCGACTACCGGCATGAGGGTCCCCGTCAAGAGCCGCTCCTGTGGCTGGCTGATGCACTCGCGGGTGCCGTGATGTCGGAGATTCGGAAGGACGGCCGATACGTGGCCTCCCTACCAGACGATCGGCTTATTGTCAGGGGGCCTTAACGGCCGCGGCCCCAGGGTCCCGCGCTTCCGTCGGTAAACCTGGGGCCACTTCCCGCGGCTATTGCCTTGGGCTGCGTAGATGCTAACCGCTCCCTAATCGCTTACAAGGCGGTCGGTTTGTGTGAGCGAGGCGCAATAGTCGTCGGTCTGTAAGCGGGCACGAAAGGTGCACAGAGTTGAGCACGAAAAGTGCACAGCTCAGGGTCACGCGACCATAGCACTCCCTCCCTTGGCTCGCTGGGCGGCGTCATAGCGGCGCATGCGGAAGCTGTGCCCCTTGATGTTGATCACCGTGGCGTTGTGGAGCAGACGGTCAACGATGGCCGACGCCACCACAGCGTCGGCGAACACCCGGTTCCAGTCACCGAAGCCGCGGTTGCTGGTGAGCACGATGGAGGCCTTCTCGTAGCGGCGGCTCACCACCTGGAAGATCCAGTTGGCCGAGGCCTGATCGAGTGGGAGATAGCCCAGCTCATCAACCACCAAAACCGAGGGACCGGTGTAGGTGCGCATCTTGTACGCGGCGGTGCCCTCGAGGTGGGCGGACTGCAGGTTGGCCACGAGGTCGGCGGCGGAGGTGAAGTAGGTGCGGTAGCCGGCCTCGGTGGCAGCGATGCCGAGTGCGATGGCCAGGTGGCTCTTGCCCACCCCCGGCGGACCGAGCAGGATGACGTTGCGGCGCTCCTCAACGAAGCGCAGGGTGGACAGCTCAGCGAGCACCTTGCGGTCCAGCGAGGGCTGGAAGTCGAGGTCGAACTCGGCCAGGGTCTTGTGGATCGGGTAGCGCGCGAAGCGGAGCCGGCCACGCATCCGGCGGGCCCGGGTAGCGTCGGCCTCGATGGCGAGCAGGCGCTCCAGCACCTGGGTGGCTGAGGCCTTCTCGCGCATACCGCGGTCGAGCTCGTCGGCGAGGTGCTCGGCGGCAGCGGTCATCTCCAGGTAGGCGAGGTGCTCGCGCAGGCGCTGGTACGCGCTCGGCTCCGAGGTGCTGAGGGTCGCGTGCTCGTCGTCGCGCGGCTCCTGGGCCCGCACAGCGGCACGCGTCTGCACGGTTCGATCAGAACGAGCTGCTCTGGTGGTCACAGGGCCACCTCATAGTCGCTGAGCGGGCGCACGTCGACGTGCTCGCCGAGCTCGCGCTGGACAGCGTCGACGACGTGCAGCACAGGCCGTGCGTCGCCATCGCCGGTGAAGCGTTCGAGGACATGATCCGGGACTGGTGTGAGCTGGCGTCGTTCCTCCGCCCAGGCCTCGCCGATGATCCGCCCGGTGGTGCGGTGACGCCGCGGCACAATCACCTCGCAGATCCACTGCTGGGCGAAGGCGTCGTAGTCGGCGATGCTCGGACGAGGCGGCAGCACCTGGCCGGTGAGCCAGCAGAGAAAGCTCTGCTGTACCTCGCGGTTCTCGCGCTCGACCTTCCCTTTGGTCTTGGCCCGGTATGGCCGGCACGCCCTCGGCACGGTGCCGAGCAACTCGCACAAGTCCACCCACTCGGGCACGAAGAGTGGACCCTGGCCGCTGTGGTTGCAGAAGACGGTGTCGCGGTCGGTGAGCAGTTCGCGGCTGACCCCACCGAGGTCATCGAGGCAGCGCACCAAGCGCTCGACGCTCACCTCCCGGGTGCAGCTGGTGGCGATGCGCATCGCCGGCATCCGACTGCTGCCGAGAATGGCCACCATGGCGTGCAACTCGACCTGCTCCTCACCGAGCGGCCACACCCCGATGTGCTTCCAGTCCGCCTGGGTCTGCACTCCGGGGAGCGTCTCGAAGCGCACCTCGAGCTCGCGGGCCACCTCAGGCCGCAGCGGCCGCACCTGGCGGAGGAAGGTCCAGTAGCTGCCGCCGTACCCGTACCCGGCGCACAGCTCGCGGTGCAGGTCGGTGGTGCGCAGCATTGGGCACACCGCCAGGCGCCGCTGCACGTGGGCACGCTGCGCCTCGGTGAGCGGGTACAACGGCGCGCGGTCTGGATACCCCCGCGGGCGTTCGGCCTCGAGCTGCCGGCTCACCGTGCGCCGGTTGATCTTGAAGTGGCGGGCGAGTGCGCTCACGGTCCACCCGTGCTGGTGCAAGACGTGCAGTTCCATCCACAGTTCCTCAGACTCCATGGAGGTCCCTCTTGGTGCTGGTGGCTTCGAACACCGTCCAGCTTGCCCGGAGGGACTTCCTCTTTTCCGATCACGACCAGGTCCTATCCACCCCTGAGGACCTGTGCACTATTCGTGCTCAGAACTGCGCACTATTCCTGCTCACCTACAACGGGGTGGGCCGCACTCCGAGACGAGTCGCAGCCATCACGTGAGTCGGCGCGGTGACCTGCCCTTGGTGCTGCGCGAACGCCACGCACTGCCGACGCGACCATGAAGGCGCTTACGTCTCCGCTCGCGATAACACTCGCGACCTGCTTGGCCGTGGGTGCTACCGCGTGCGGACCCGGCGCCCCATCCAGCTACCTCGACGTTAAGATTCTCGAGTTGCCCTCGACGCCGAATGGCGCGGTCA
>JAXDMF010000330.1:0-3002 GCA_034666205.1 Gemmatimonadales bacterium | reverse complement strand
GTGATCGGTCGTCCCCACTCACGGAAATCACCGCGGCAAACGTTCGGCGTCTGCGGCCGGTCTGCCGAGTCAAGCTGGGGGAGGAAGGCTCCCTCCACAGTGGCCCGGTGGTGATTGGCGACACGCTGCTGATCACCACGGTCCATACCACCGTCGCGCTCAATGCGACGACCTGCGCCACCATCTGGCGGTTCGTGGATCAGCCACAGAAGGCGGACGTAAACCCGGTGAACCGCGGCGTGGCCTATCTCGACGGCAGGATCTTCCGGGGTACCGCGGACGGCCGCCTGATGGCGCTGAGCTCGGATTCAGGCCGGGTGCTCTGGGACATCCAGGCCGGTAACCCCGATGTGGGCGAGTTTCTGTCCAGCGCCCCGGTCGCCTGGCACGGGCTGGTGTTCATCGGACTGGCGGGGAGCGACTGGGGCGTGCGCGGGCGGGTCATGGCCTTCGATGCCAAGAGTGGCCAGGAGAAGTGGCGCTTCTGGACCGTACCGACGGGCAAGGAACGGGGGGCGGAGACCTGGACGATCCCGGCGACCGCGGCGCATGGCGGCGGCGGCACCTGGTCCTCGTACACGCTCGACACCCTCGCAAACGAGATCTTTGTCCCGGTCGGTAACCCTGCCCCGGACTGGGAGCCTCGGTCGAGACCGGGGGACAATCTGTTCACCAATTCGGTTGTCGTCCTGGACGCGGGCTCCGGCGCGCTGAAGTGGTGGTACCAGCTGACCCCCAACGACGGATTCGACCTCGATCTCGGCGCGGCGCCCATGCTGTATTCCACGGCTGGCGGCGACGCGCGCGTGGCACTCGCGAGCAAAGACGGACACCTCTATTCCATCGACCGCGGCACCCACAAGCTGGCGTTCAAGACCGCCGTCACCACGGTGAAGGCCGAGGCGGCGAAACCCACCAAGGCCGGCATTCACGCTTGCCCCGGATCGAACGGTGGTACCGAGTGGAACGGACCCGCATTCGATGCCGCGACGCAGACGATTTTCGTGGGGGCCGTGGATTGGTGCGGCATCTTCAAGAGCGGTCCTCCGAAGTTCGTGCCCGGCGGCATGTACTTCGGCACTCTCTTCATGTCCACCGCTACCGACACCGCGAGCGGATGGCTCACGGCCCTCGATGCGGGACACGGCACCGTCCGCTGGAAATTCCACGCGCCGGCTCCGATCGTCGCCGGGGTGACGCATACCGCCGGCGGTCTGGTGCTGACGGGCGACCTGAAGGGGAACCTCTATGCCTTCGACCAGGCAACGGGCAAGGTAGCGTACCACACCAATCTGGGGGGCTCCGTGGCCGGCGGCGTGATGACCTATGCCGTCGGCGGCAAACAGTACGTGGCCGCAACGGCGGGCAACGTCGGACGCATGACCTTCGGAGCGCTCGGAAGTCCGACGCTGGTGGTGCTGGCCCTCGGGCCCGCCGGTCAGGCTGCCGCGGGTGACTCAGCGAGCGAAGCCCAGCTCGCCCTGCCGCCAGTGACGGTCGGGCATTTGCTGCCCGGAACAGCGGCCGCAGTCGCCGCTGTCGATTCACTCAAGCAATCGGGCGCCACCCCTCCTGTATCCACCGCTGCTGGAGCACAGGTGTTTCAAATCTGTGCCGCCTGCCACGGTGCTCACGGTGAAGGGGGCGCCGGAGCCAATCTGCAGACCTCGAAGAAGGACCTGGCCGGAGTCACCGCCTACATCAAGAATCCGACGGGCTCGATGCCGCATCTCTACCCGAGTGCGCTGAACGACGACCAGGTTACGGCCGTGGCCGCTTACGTGATGACGTTCCGGCATTGACACGACAGGTAGACGAGCGCTTATAGGGTTGCTTTGGCTCCCTGCGCGAGCCGGGTGGCGGGATGTGCTGTCACCGCAGGGACAATCCGATAGTCCGCGCTGTAGACCAAATTGTGCAGATCGCTGGACGCGATGGCTCGGAGTATGGACAGCTGGGCTGCGGCATCTTCCTCGCTGAAGACGTTCAACGGCCAGTCGTGAACTGTCGTCCCTCGAAGATGAGGGTGGTGGAAGCCGCCTCCGAAATAGGCTTGGAGCACGATCGGCTGGACCCTGGCTGCTCGCTGTTCCGGCCAGCTCAAGGCCCAGGATGCGCTCAGCCCTCCATCGGCTGTGCGTCGTAGTCCCGTCTCCGTGAGGTCTCCGGTGTCGAGCAGCAAGCTGGTGTTCACTTCGGCGAGAACCTGGCGGGCGACTGGAGCCAGCAGTTGCACTGCCTTCTCGAAATGCGCTTCCTTGTCCTTTCGACTTGCGGAGCCGCCGTGGGTACCGTCCCGAAGATCTTCAAAATGCCGGATCAGGCTGGTGATATAGGCTTCAGTCATGTGGCAACCATCGTCCGTGAGCTTTTGTCGGGCGCGGCCGCCCGCGCCTTCAGGTGTTCGGTGAACCATTCGGTTGCGGCCCGCCCTGCCTCATCGGCACCGCGTCCGCTGTAGACCGCATAGTGGCCGCCTTCGATCTCCATGAGGCGTTTGGGCTCACCGGCCCGGGCAAAGGCATTGCGGATGGATTCGGGCAGCGAGATCACATCGTTTCGGGCGAGGATCATCAACAGCGGGCGGGGCGCGACCAGGTCGATGAACCGGCCGGGAGCGTGTTCCAGGATCGCCTCGAGCGAGCTCATGGAGACTTCGTTGCGCGGAGCGCCCGCGCTGTGCGCGAAGTCATAGCTGTCCTGGTCGGATTGCAGCGCGAAGCCTTCGCCCGGCCGCCCCGTGCTGGGGATGTAGCGTTCTCCGCCTTCGACGGCATGGCGGATGCGTTCTTGAACGGTGAGCTGCTGTAGACCCGCGAACTGTTCGGGGGGCACGACGGCGCGCGTGATCTGATCGAGATCCATAGCTCCCACCTGGCTGACCACCGCCTTGACCCGGGGATCGTGGGCGGCCACCTGAATAACGTGACCGCCGCTGAAGCTCGTGCCCCATAAGCCCAGGCGATCAGCATCGATCTCCGGCCGCAGGGACAGCCAGGTGA
>JAXDMF010000329.1:0-5873 GCA_034666205.1 Gemmatimonadales bacterium | reverse complement strand
CGGTAAGTGGCTCACCCAGTGGATTCAGGAATTGAAATAGCTCAGCAACAACGGGTAGGTCCATCGGTGTAGCGGGTCCGCAGGAACTCCTCGTAGAACTGCCGTTCGGTTGGGATCGGCTCGCCAGCGTGACACTGTCGAAGATGCTCGACGTGCGCGGCGTAATCGGGCATGCCGGCAATTTTCCGAAGCGCGCCGAGTAGTTGTGTAATCGGACCGGGGCTTGGCCCCCTCCCCCTCGCGGAGCCTGCCCTGAGCGCAGCCGAAGGGCTCGGGGTCAGGGTGACATCGGTCCGCCAGTCCGCCTGTCCGCCCGTCCGCCTACCCAGCATAAGCCGTCTCCACAAAGGGCGATTCCTGTGCCTTGGCCGGCTTTCGGCGGGTCAGAATGAGTACCCATTCCCGCGCCGAGGCGAGCACCACCAGCAGGGTTACGCTCATGAAGGAGAGCGTCACGACTGCATCCAGTCGGTCGTTGAAAATGAGACGCGTACCGCGGGCACTATCCATCCTGCCGGCCGCCATCTGGTCCACGACCGTCGCCGCATGGGCCAGGAAGCCGAGCCGGGGATCGCTCGCGAAGACCTTCTGCCAGCCGGCGGTGAGGGTAGCCGCCAGCACCCAGGTCAGAGGCAGGAGAGTGACCCAGGCATAGCGCGCCTTGCCGCTCTTGATGATCAGCGTGGTGCCGACACACAGCGCCACCGCCGCGAGCAGCTGATTGCTGATGCCGAACAAGGGCCAGAGCGAGTTGATGCCACCGAGCGGATCGAGCACTGCCTGCACCAGGAAGTAGCCCCATGCGGCGACGGTGAGCCCGGACGCGAGCACCGTACTCGGGTACCACGAGGTCCGGCCCAGGGGCCGCCAGACCTGGCCCGCCAGCTCCTGGAGCATGAATCGGCCGACCCTGGTCCCGGTGTCCACGGTGGTGAGGATGAACAGGGCCTCAAACATGATGGCGAAGTGATACCAGAGGGCCGTGAGCCCGGTCCCGAACGCCGCGCTGAAGATTTGCGCCATGCCGACGGCCAGTGATGGCGCTCCGCCGGTACGGGCGAGCAGGGTTTTCTCCCCCACGGACGCGGCGAGCCCCTCGATCTGCTCGGGAGTGACCGTGAATCCCCAACCTTTGATTACCTCCGCGGCCGAGTGCACGTTGCCGCCGAGGGTCGCGAGCGGCGCATTGATGGCGAAGTAGATGCCCGGGTCGAGGAGCGCGGCGGCGCAGAGGGCCATGATGGCCACGAAGGACTCCATCAACATGCCGCCGTAGCCGATGAGCCGCGCATCGGTTTCGCGGGTGAGCATCTTGGGAGTGGTTCCCGATGCGACCAGGGAGTCAAACCCGCTGATGGCGCCGCAGGCAATCGTGATGAAGGCAAAGGGGAAGAGCTTACCCGCGAACACCGGCCCCGTCCCATCCACGAATCGGGTGATCGCCGGCAGCTTGAGCGGCGGCAGCACCAGGAGAATCCCCAGCGCGAGCAGGAGGATCGCCCCGATCTTCATGAAGGTGGAGAGGTAATCGCGAGGGCAGAGCAGCATCCAGACGGGAAGCACGCTGGCGATGAAGCCGTATGCAATTATCCCGTAGGCCAGCGCCAACCCGGAATAAGTGAAATACGGGGCCAGGATGGTGGACTGGGCGACGTATCTCCCACCCACCAGGGCCGCCATCAGGAGCACCACGCCGAGGGCGGAGGCCTCGAGCGTGCGCCCGGGCCGCCAGATCTTCATCCAGAAGCCCATGAGGACGGCAATCGGAATGGTGCAGAGGATGGTGAAGACGCCCCAGGGGCTGTCCTTCAGCGCATTCACCACCACCAGCGCCAGCACCGCCAGCAGAATCACCATGATGGCGAGCACGGCCACCATCGCCAGGAGTCCGGTGACCGGGCCGGTCTCCTCCTTGGCCATCTGCCCCAGCGACTTTCCGTCCCGCCTCATGGAGCCGAAGAGAATCACGAAATCCTGGACCGCCCCACCCAGAACCACTCCGAAGACGATCCACAGGGTGCCCGGCAGGTAGCCGAACTGTGCGGCGAGCACGGGCCCGACCAGCGGACCGGCACCCGCGATCGCGGCGAAGTGGTGCCCGAAGAGCACCCAGCGCTGGGTGGGCACGAAGTCGCGACCGTTCGCCAGGCGTTCGGCCGGGGTGGCGCGCCGATCGTTCAGGCCGAACACGCGATCGGCCAGGAAGCGGCTGTAGAAGCGGTAGGCCAGGAGGTAGGTGCCGACGGCCGCGAGAACCAGCCAAGCGGCACTGATTGTCTCGCCCCGGTGGAGCGCCAGAACGCCCCAGGCCACGGCTCCAGCGACCGCGAGCAACAGCCAGCCGATCTTTTTTAAAGACATAAGACTAAGGTAAATGGTAAATGCGATTTCAAGAGGGTGTCACTTCGCTCCGGCTCAGGGTGACAGTACTGGAGTCCTTGCCGCTCTCTATTTCTGCCCGTACCTTCGAATTTCATGCCATTGCCATCCTTTGGCTTCGGCCACCGGCCCTCGTGGGAGTACGAGGCCCCGGAGGGGAGCGGGACTGCGCTCGAGGAGCCCCGGCCCCAGCCAATCAGCAAGGGCTGGCGGGGCAAGGTCGCCATCGTGACCGGGGGCGCGACCGGCCTCGGGCGGCACATCTCGATGGAGTTTGGCCGCCTCGGCTGCAGCGTAGGGATCTGCTTCGTGAATATGCCGGGCCGCGATGTCAGCGAGCAGGCGCTGCTGACCGAGACCGCGCTGACCGCCATGGGCACCGAAGTGCATGTCCGGCGGTGCGACGTGCGGGACCGCGAAGCAGTGGAGCAGTTCGTCGCCGAGGTCAAGCAGAAGCTCGGCGGCGTCCACATCCTGATCAACAACGCCGGCATCGCCAGCGATGGCGCTCTCTGGCGGCTCTCCCAGCAGGCCTGGTCCGAGGTGCTCGACACCAACGTGACCGGGGCCTTCAATTGTATCCGGGCCGTGGCGCCCATCTTCCGCTCCCAGCACTACGGCAAGATCGTCAGCGTCAGCGCGCACCAGGCCGAGCGGCCGGGGTTCGGGGTGGCGAACTACGCGGCGAGCAAGGCGGCGCTGCTCGGGCTGACCCGGGCCGCGGCCGTCGAGCTGGGACCAGCCAACGTAAACGTGAACGCGGTGGCCCCCGGATTCATCCGGACCGAGCGCATGGGGATGCTGCCCACCGAAGTGATCGAGCGGGCACAGAAGAGCTCGGTCCTGGGGCGGGTGGCGGAGCCGGACGATGTGGCCCACGTCATCTCCTTCCTCTGCTCGGAATCCGCGCGCCACATCACTGGGCAGACGATCGTGGTGGATGGAGGGTTATCGTTGGAGTGATTACCTTTCCGCACCCTGAAGCCCCACGACCGGTATCATTCATTGCCCAAATCATCGACCTACCGACGGCTCATGCTCCTCGTCACGCTGGCTGCTCCCGCTTGTGCCAAGGCCCAACCCCAGCGCCAGCCCGATCCCCAAGTGAAGGCCTTACTACCAGTCCCGACGATGCCGATCCAGCCACTCGCCGGGAAGACGGTTGGGGTACTTCCGCTCACGCTGCTGGTGGCGGACCCTGCCCTGCAATCCGATCCAGCTTACGCCCAGTACCAGGATCGCCGTGGCGGGCTCCGTCGCGCCGATTCGTTGATCAGTGACGCACTCGTCCGCCGTGCGCCGGAGGTCCACTGGATCCTTCCCCCCGAGCTGCGGAAGATGGCCCGGCGCGCCGCCGGCTTCGTACCCGAGCCGGACGAGATGGGCCAGGCCGTTCTTCGCGCCCCCAAGCTCATGGTGATTCCCGATCCGCTCCGCTCCTCGCTCCGGAGCCTCCTGGCCATAGCCGATGGTCGGGTCGCCCTGGTCCCGGCGGCACTCGGCTTCGGGCCGGAGCCGGATGGTCGGATACAGGCCGATCTCTCGCTCGTGGTTGGGGACGCCCGGACCGGCAAAGTGATGTGGCGCTCGCTCGCGTTGGGACGAGGAAAAACGCCCGACGAGGCGTTGAAGGCCGCACTGGCTGCCGTGCTTCCGTTCGCCGGCGGCACATGACCTACGATGTAACCCTCATACCGGGGGACGGGATCGGACCCGAGATCACCGCGCAAACGGTGAAGGTGTTGAAGGCAACCGGACTTCGCTTCAACTGGGATGAGGAGCTCGCCGGGGTGGCTGCCGTGGAGGCCACTGGAACCCCGCTCCCCGACGCCACCATCGAGAGCATCCGGAAGAACGCCCTCGCACTCAAGGGACCGCTCACCACCCCGGTGGGCACCGGCTTTCGCTCGGTCAATGTCGGATTGCGAAAGGAGTTCGAACTTTTCGCCAATATCCGGCCCGCCCGCACCATCATGCCTGGGGGCCGGTTCGAGAACGTCGACATCGTGATGGTCCGGGAGAATCTCGAGGGTCTCTATGTCGGCGTCGAGCACTTCATCGCGATCGGGGACGACCCGCGCGCGGTGGGTGAGTCGATGGCCATCGTGACCCGCCGGGGCTGCGAGCGGATCATCCGCTACGCCTTCGAGTACGCGGTGAAGCACGGACGGCGCAAAGTCACCATCGTGCACAAGGCCAACATCCTCAAGATGGTCAGCGGGCTGTTCCTGGAGGTGGGCCGCGCGATAGCCACGGAGTATGAGGGGCGGGTTGAGTCCAACGACATGATCGTGGATAACACGGCCATGCAGCTGGTGCTGCGGCCGGAGCAATTCGACGTCATGGTGACGACCAACATGTTCGGCGACATCCTGAGCGACGAAGTGTCCGGTCTGGTCGGCGGCCTGGGGCTCGCGCCCGGGGCCAATATCGGCACCAAAGCCGCGATCTTCGAGGCCGTGCATGGCAGCGCGCCCGACATCGCCGGGAAGGGCGTCGCCAACCCATCGGCCCAGATGCTGGCGGCGGCGATGATGCTCGATCACCTCGGCGAGCTGGATCGCGCGCAGAGACTCCGGGACGCCATCTTCACTACGATTGTCCGCGACGGTATCCGCACCCGCGACCTGGGCGGGACCGCCAGCACGGAGGAGTTCGGCAGTGCCGTTGCCAAGCGGGCTGCCTGAGGTTCCCTGCGTCAAGTGCGAGCGCCGCGTTCGTGGGCTGGGTTGGGGCGAGCTCTGCCCGGACTGCCTGAGGGAACGCAGGCGGCGTGCAAGCCGGCTGGCCAACCGCATCTCCCTCGCGGCGACGGTGCTGATGGCCGCCTACGTCGCCATCCGGGTCACCGCCGCACCCATGGCTCGCCTGTACGGCGGCATTGCCGTGCTGGCCACCTACATCATCGTTCGCCGGATCGCCACCCAGGTCGCCATGGAGTATCTACCCAAATGATGGCAACAACAGCGGGGAGGCGGGGAAGCGGGGAAGGTCAGCGGGGACGCGGGGACGCAGGGACGCAAGAAACTACGCGGAGCGCTCATCGAGTGGGGGGATGCCTGCGAGTGGGAGCGATTCTCTTGGCTTTTGCCTCCCCGCTTCCCCGCTTCCCCGCCTCCCCCCTTCAGGCCCAGACCTCCCTCACGATCTACAACGACGGCCGGGTGCTGGTCCGGCGCACGCTGCAGACGGCCATACCCAAGGGCGCCTCCACCCAGCGACTGGCCCTGGGCGCCCTCGATCCGGCGACGCTCTTCTCCCTGGACTCCACGGTTAACATCGAGCGGATCTCCTACGATGGTGCCGTGGACGAGGCGAGCGTGCTCCGGCGGTCCGTGGGCAAGCGGCTCGTGTTCCGGCTTTCCGATCCAAGGGACACGGTGAGCGCACTGGTACTCGGTGTCGATCCGCTCCGGCTTCAGATGCCGGACGGGCGGATCAGCTTCCAGGCGCCGGGTGAGGCTTTTTATCCCAGCGATCTGGTCGTGGTCGAG
>JAXDMF010000328.1:0-9965 GCA_034666205.1 Gemmatimonadales bacterium | reverse complement strand
GGCGGGCCTGACCGACGAGCAGATTGCACGGCTGCATGGACCGATCGGGCTCGACCTGGGTGGGCGGCAACCAGCCGAGACGGCGCTGGCGATTCTGGCGGAGATGACAGCGGTGCGGTACGGCGGTGCGGCGGTAAGGCGGTAAGGCGGTAAGGCGGAAGGAAGCGAGGGGATCAGCCCCGCACGGGGAGATCGAAATCCTCCCGCTCCAACTCCCGGGTAATCGGACTTCCCAGCTTGGCCAGCGGCGGCGCTTCACTCCAGCCGGCCTTCTCCAGCACATCGGCCGTTAGCCGGTTCACCGCGTCAGATTCCCCTACCCCGCTCCCGTTCGTCGCCGCCAGGTCGAGCCACGACATGGCCTCGGCAAAGGCGTAGCGCTCCACCGCGCCTTCCGCGGCCACCAGCGCGAACCGGTATGCCAGCGCGGGTTCCCCGCCCCGGTCCGCATGACGCGCGATCTCCCGGGACGTCTCAGGAATGTCCGCCGGCGGCGTGGAACGCTCGAGCGCCAGCGCCAGGATACGGTGGACCTCGCGCCGCCGTGACGTGGTCAGCCCATCGCGGACCACATGGGCGATGACCGGGTGGGCGCAGCGGTAGATCCCGCCCTCCTCCACCACCAGTCGCCGGTCTACCAGCGCGTCCGCCACGCCCGCCGCATGCAGTCGGGAGATGCTGTGCACGTGAGATAGGACCTCCGTGCGGCACCCCCCGCCAGCCACCGCGATGGTGACCAGTACCTCAGCTAATTGCTCCGGCAGCCGCTCCACCCGCTCGGCTATGACGTCATGCACCGTTTGTGACACCGGCAGCTCGCGGCCATCCGCCAGGGATCCGGACGATGTGGTCCATTCTCCGGTATCCTCGTCCGCCGCGAGCAATCCCTGGGCGAACATCGTCTTCAGCAGCTCGATCACGTAAAACGGATTGCCCGCCGTGACGCCGAAGATGCGGTTGGCAAAGCGACGGGCGCCCGTGGGTGTGCTGACGTGACCCATCTCCCGAATCATCAACCAGAGCTCTTCCTCGGTGAGAGGGCGCAGCGGAACGATCGAGGCGTGCGACTGGGCCCGCAGAACCCGGCAGAGACGAGCGGCGGGGGCATCCCGCTCCAGCTCGCCCAGACTCACGGTGCCCAGCCAGAGCACGGGCGCTTGTTCCGTCCGCCGGATGAGGAAACGAAGGAGGGTGCAGCTGTCGCTGTCGCACCACTGAAGGTCATCCAGCGAGATCACTACCGGCCGCTCGGCGGCCAGGGCGAGCACTAGCTGGGCAACCCCCTCGAACAGTCGCCATCCCTCCGCCGAGTCAGCCGGCACCGCAGGGTTGGGTAGCGCGGGGAACCGCTGCCTGATTTCGGGAAGAAGCCGGGCTGCTTCGGTGAGCCACTCGGGCGCGGTGCCGGCCAGGCCGGGCGCACCGAGTGCGTCGCGCAGCAGCTCCACGATCGGCTCGAACGGGATGCCGCCTCGAACGTCGTATCCGTGACCGCGCAGGACACTCCCGCCGTCCGCCACCACCCAGCGCACGAACTCTCCGGCCAGGCGGGACTTCCCTACCCCCGGCTCGCCCTCGAGCAGCACGATCCGTCCGGCCCCCCGGCGGACCGCCTTCCATCCCTTCACCAGCGCCTCCCACTCATCCTTTCGGCCAATGAGATTGGACTCGAAGGAGGGTGCCCGGGCATACCACTCGTCGGTAATCGGTCGGGCATTGATCGGGGCGGCGTCCGACTCCACCCGCCGCATCAGATTGAACAGACTCCGACTGGGCTCGCAGCCGGTCTCCCGCAAGAGCCGGATGCGGTACTCGGCAAACCAGGCGAGAGCGGAACCCCTGTCGCCCGACAGGTATCGCGCCTCGGTGGCCAGCCGGGCGGCATCGTCCGATAAGGGGTCGCCGGCGAGCCATTTGTCCGCCAGCTCCACCGCCTCCCGCCAGCGCCACTGTCCCATCGCCTCGCGAGCCAGCGTGCCGAGCGCATGCTGATACTGCCGGAGCAGCCCGCGTCTCGTCTCGGCCACCCATTCATCGAAGTGGGGGGCATGGCGAACCGAGAACCCCGCCAGAAAGCGAGGAACGTCGGTCGCGAGGGCGAGGCGAGGCTCCTGGACCACCTTGTCGCGGAAGTCCCGAACGTCGCACTGGACCAGCCCGGCCAGTTGGACGACAGCGCGATCGCCCCGAACGAGCGGGCCCAGCCTGGTACGGAGATGTTGGAGGGACTGGCGGAGTGAAGCCCGTGCTTCTGGTTCGGATGACTCTCCCCAGAGCAAGCCGGCCAACTCTTCTCTGGTATGGGGGCCCGCTTCGAGCACCAGGAAGGTGAGCAGGGCGAGGTCCTTGGCACCCAGGGGAGGCGCGTTCGTCCCCCCCTCCGCCAGCAACACGGATGGTGGGCCGAGCAATGTCAGGGTGATACCCGCCACAGGAGCGCCTCGAGGGGGTGTCACCAACCTACGGGGAATTCACGAGGCGGCAAGAGGGTTTTTCACGCTGGGTTCACGGAGGGCCCCCAGATTGTCGACTAGTTCTAGCGGTTCAGGACCCCAACCCACAGGAGCAGCACCATGGCCACTACCCCGAATTTCCGGCTGATGCTCACCCCGGAGCAGAAGGAGCAGATCCGTAAGGCGACTGGGAAAGAGGCCGAGGTGCTGGAGCTCTCGGTCGAGGAGCTCGAGGAGCGGATCGCGCCTGCGACGCGGGCGGCGCTCCCCTGGATCCACAAGTAATTCACGATTTTTTCACGATACGCGACCAAGCTTGGTGCCACACCCGTAGCCAAACAGCCATTTCCGTGTTACACCCTTAAGGAGGATCTGTGTCGAATCCCAAGGATCAGTTCCGGATCAAGTTGACCCCCGAGCAGAAGGCCCAGGTTCAGACCGCGACGGGGAAGGACGCCGAGGCTGTTGAGTTGTCGGTCGAGGAGCTCGAAGAGCGGATCGCACCGTCAACGTTGAAGCCGCCGGTCAAGCCGTAACTCCGTAGAAAACACTGGGCGTGATTTTGCCGCCCTGAAGCGCTCGAGTGCCGGTCCAGCTCCAATGGTCCGGCACTCGGGCGTCAGCGTGCACCAACCCCTATAAAGCGGCCGCTCCACTCCCAATGACGCCTGACGTGTTGAGCGTACCGACAGCATCCGCGGAGCAGCTGCGGGAGGAGATCGAGCGCCTCCGGCTGCTGCACTCGATCAGCCTGGAGTTCGGCGCCTCGCTCGATTTCGATGAGCTCCTGCCCCGGGTCTTCGAGCGGGTGCTTGCCGCGCTGGGAGCCGAAGGCGGGTCGCTCTGGATCACCGAAGGAGACATGCTCCGGTGCCGTCTGGCCGCCGGCGGCGCTGGCCAGAAGCTGGTCGGGGCGCAGATGCCGGTGGGCACCGGCTTCGTGGGCGATGTGGCCCAGCGGCAGAAGACCACCATCGTGACCCGGGCACTGGACGACCCCCGGTACAATCCCCAAATCGACTCCAGCGAGATGCTGTCCACGACGGTCATGGCCACGGCCATGGTCGCGGGTGGGGTGACTGTCGGGGCGATTCAGATCTCCAACAAGCTCACCGGCAGAGGCGTCTTCGACGATCGGGACCGCGAGCTGCTCGAAGGACTCGCCGCCAGCGCCGCCACTGCTCTCCGCAACGCCCAGCTGCACACGGTCGAGAAGCGAGCCCGGGACCTGGCTCTGCTGCTCGAGATCAGCCGGGAGATCACCGCTACACTCGACCTCGACCGGGTACTTCGCTCGGTAGTCAACCTGGCATCGCGGGCGCTGACCTTCGATCGGGGCGCGGTCGGGCTCTACCAGAAGGGCCAGTGTGAGATCCGCGCTGTCGCCGGCCAGGACACAGCCAATCCCAAGGACCCCAAGCTCCAGGACCTGATCGCCCGGGCCGCATGGGCCGCCGGCCGGGGGGAGCAGCTCTACCTGAAGGACCGCGCCGACCCGGCCTCGGATGCCGAGCGCATGTTCGTCAACGTTTTCGGCTCCGACCTGGAGGCCGACGGAGTGGAAAGCGGGCTGTACCTCCCACTCAAGGACGAAGAGGGAGTGCTCGGCGTCCTGGTCTTCGAGGCCGGCACGCCGGAATTCGCCAGCGACACGCAGCTCGAGGTGGCCGCTATCCTGGCCAACCAGACGGCGGTCGCCCTGAGGAACGCCCAGCTCTACCACCAGGTGCCCATGGTGGACGCGCTGGAGGCGCTGGCCGCAAAGAAACGGGCCGTCCTCGCGCTGCCCCGGCGGAGGGTGCAGATCTACGCTGGTGTGGCGGTGCTCGTGCTGGCCGCGCTGGCGTTGATCCGGTGGCCGTTCCGGGTGGTGGGCGAAGCGGCATCGTTCCGGCCTACGGCGCTGGCTCCGGTGAGAGCGCTGGTGCCCGGCGTGGTGGAACGGATGCTGGTGGAGGAAGGCAGCACAGTCCAGCGGGGAGCGGCGCTCGCGTCACTCCGATCCACCAGCCTCTCGAGCGACCGGGCGTCCACGGCGGCAGCCGCGAGCTCCGCGGACCGCTCCGCTTCGTTGGCGGCGAGCCGGGGCGATGCGGCGGAGGAGCGGCTCCAGCGAATCCGGGGCGACGCCTTGCGGCAGGAGCTGGCGTTGCTGGACGAGCAGGTCGGCTATACCACGGTGCGGGCACCGGTGGCGGGGGTCGTGCTGACACCCCACGTGAACGAGAAGGTCGGTGCATCGCTCGATGAAGGCGATCTCCTGCTCACGCTCGGGCGGACCGACACGCTCGAGCTCGAGTTTGGAGTGGACCAGCGCGACATCGGCCGGGTTAAGCAGGGACAGGACGTGCACCTCCGGGTCGATGCCCTGCCCCAGCGCACCTTTGTGGGGCGGGTGACCTCGATCGGCCAGCTTCCGGCCGATAGCGGGGCGGCGGTTCGCTACCCGGTCCGAGCGTCGGTACCCAACCCGAACGGCGTGCTCAAACCTCAGATGGCGGCGTATGCTCGGGTCCTCACCGCGCCGGCGAGCGCGCTGGATCGGTTGCTACGGACGCCGGTGCGATGGGCGAGGCTCTTATGGTGGAAGGTACGGGGATGAAGCTCGCGCTTCTGTTGATCCTGACCGTAGGCTGTAGCGGCCGGCCGGCTACCCGGGCCGCCGCGCCCCCCACCGAGAGCGGCTCCCTCGGAGCCGCCTCCACGGCCACCATCGCCGTCGCCGATACTGCCACGGTGGATGTCCCGCTGGCCCTCCCGTCCCAGCTCTACGTCGAGCACGACGCCACCATCTACGCCCGATCGGGCGGCATCGTCGAATCGGTGCTGGTTGACCTGGGCGCCCAGGTGGGCGCGGGGCAGCCGCTGGCCCGGCTGGAGAGCACCGACCAGCGCATTTCGCTCGATCAGGCCCAGCAGAAGTTCGACAACACCCGGCAGTCGGTAGAGCGGCAGCGGGCACTCAAGACAGCGGGCGTGGTCACCACCGCGGACTCGGAGCGGGTCGAGTTCGAGCACCGGGAAGCGATGCTCGAGCTGCGGAAGGCGCAACGGGATTACGACCTCACCCGGATCGTCGCTCCCTTTAACGGCGTGGTCACCGGCCGGACTGCCCGAATCGGCCGCCTGGTCAGCTCGGGCGACTCGCTCTTCCGGCTCACCGCTCTGCGGCCGATCCTGGCCGTGGTGCACGTGCCCGAGGCTTCGACCGCGGGCATTGCCGTGGGCACCGAGGCGGATGTCGTCGGGCTCGGCGGCGCCACATCCCGGGCCCGAGTGATCCGCGCATCGCCCATCGTCGATGCGGGCAGCGGCACCCGGGAGATGATACTCCAGCTCACCGCCGGTGGGCCTCGCCTCACGCCCGGTACCAGTGTCACCGTCCGGCTGGGCTCTCAGCGCCGCCAGGTCGTCGCCATTCCGCGTACAGCGGTGGCCCAGGACGGGTACGCCCTGGTTTGGGCCGACGACCGAACGACGCTTCGGCCTCTCACGCTGGGCAGCGAGCTCGAGGGCGACCGGGTCGAGGTGCTGAGCGGCCTGGCGGCCGGCGAAAAGGTCGTCCGGACCGCTCCGTGACTGACCGTCCCAAGCTCCGCGGCGACCTCGTCCTGGTGGAGCAGACCTATCGGGGCGAGCAGAGCTACATCATCAAGGACCCCGAATCCCGCAAATACTTCCGCTTTCGCCCAGTCGAAGTGGTGGTCATGCAGACGCTCGACGGCGAGCACACCGCGGCAGAGGCTGCGGCCGCACTGGCCGAGGAAGGAGTGCGGGTAACGCCGAAGGGAGTGGAGTCGTTTGCCGCCAAGCTGACGGGGATGGGCCTCTGCGAGCGGACGCTGAGCGAGCGGTCGGTGCTCCTGATGGAACGGCTCCGGGCCCAGCGCCGCCGGCGGCTCGGCAAGGGGATATTCCAGGGTGACATCCTGCGACTGCGCTGGTCGGTGGGCGACCCCGACAAGCTGTTCGATCGCCTGCTGCCCCGGCTTCGTTTCTTCTTCTCTCGCAACTTTCTCATCACATCGGTCGCCCTCTTCGGGGTGTACTTCCTGGTGCTCGGGATCAAGTGGCCGGAGTTCTCCCGGGCTGTTGCCGACCTGTACACCTTCAAGTTCACTCTCGGCACCCTGGTGGTCTTCTACCTGACCGGCACCGTGATCATCGTCATTCACGAGCTGGGTCACGGTTTCACCTGCAAGTACTTCGGAGGGCAGGTCCACGAGATCGGTGCCATGCTGATCTACTTCGAGCCGGCCTTCTTCTGCAACGTGAACGACGCCTGGACCTTTCCCGAGCTCCGGGCGCGTTTATGGGTGACGGCGGCCGGCTCCTGGATCCAGATGGTCGTCGCCAGCATCGGCGCAATCGTGTGGTGGGCCGCTACGCCGGGAACGCTGATCTCGGAGTCGGCGCTGGCCGCCGTCATCATCGGCGGGATCCTCACCGTCTTCATGAACGTGAACCCGCTCATTCCGCTGGACGGGTATTACGCGCTCAGCGACTACCTCGAGGTCCCCAACCTCCGCCAGCGGGCCTCGGCGCACCTCGCATGGCTGGTGAAGAGCCGGGTGCTCGGGCTCGATCTGCCCCAGCCGGCGGCGGACACGCGAGAGCAACGGATTTTCCTCATCTACGGCGGGCTGGCACTGCTCTACATCGGGCTCATCCTGGCATTCTTTGCGGCGAGCATGTTTGGCTGGCTCAGTCGCTGGTTCGGCGCTCTCGGCCTGTTGATCTTCGCGGTGGGCCTGTGGGTGTCGCTCCGCAAGCCGGTCAAGGAATGGGCGCACGCCGTCGCTCTGTCGCTGCGAAAGCATGGGAAGATCTGGCAGACCGGCCCGCTCAAGTCCCGGCTGATCGGCGCCGGCGCAACGATCGTGGTCTTGGGGTTCATCGTCCCCTGGCCGATCACGCTCTCGGGGCCGCTGGTGGTGGCCCCCGCGCTGGCTATCCCGCTAACTGCGCCGGACAGCGGGATCGTGGAGCAGGTCCGGGTGCGGGAGGGGAGCCGGGTGCCGGCTGGCGCTCCGCTGCTCCACATCCGTAACCTCGAGCTCGAGCGGGAGATGGTCTCTCACCAGCGGGTCGCCGACTCGCTGGCGGTCCGGTCGGCCCAGGCCCGGGCGCGGAGCCAGACCGCAGACATGAGCCTGCTGGACGCGGCGCGGTCGGAGGAAGAGGCCAAGCTTACCGGCATCCGAGACCGGCTGGCGGAGCTGGGGATCCGGGCGCTGAGCAGCGGGGTGGTAGTGACCCGCCGCCCCGAGGAGCTAACCGGCCGCTGGGTTTCGAACGGTGAGGTCGTGCTTCAACTGGGACAGCCCGACTCGGTCGAAGTCCGCATCGTGCTGGCCGGTGCCGGCGCCACGCTGGTGAAAGGAGGGCAACCGGTTCGTCTCTTTTCCAGCGCCACGCTCGAACGGCCACTCCGGGCGCACCTTTCGGCGGTATCGGTGGCAGCCAACTCGCCGAACGGGCTGGAGGCCCGGGTTCGTCTGCCCGCCGGCGATTCCTGGCGCCCGGGGATGACCGGCGAGGCGAGCATCACCCTCCGACGGTCCAACCTCTGGGGAGCCCTGTGGTGGAGTGTGCGGCGCGGGATCCGGAGCGACATCCTCCTCTAGCCGGAATCCCGGAGCTTGCGCCACCGGGTGCAAGTCGTACCATTGAGATACCCCTACAGCCATAGGAGCAGCCCATCCGACGCGACATGCTGGCGTTGGTGCGCCAGGCTTTCACCGGGCGTTACGAGGTCGAGCGGGAGATCGGTCGGGGCGGCAACGCCCGGATCTTTCTCGCGACGGACCCGAACGGCCTTTCGGTCGCGCTCAAGATCCTCCATCCCGAGCTGCTGGTCAGCGTAGCGGCGGACCGTTTTCTTCGCGAGATCAAGCTATGCTCCCGGCTGAACCATCCGCACATCGCCCGGCTGCTCGATTCCGGTGAGCAGGAGTGGCTGGTGTACTACGTCATGAGCTACGCGGAGGGGCCGACTCTGCGGGAGCGGCTCGACGGAGGGCAGTTCTCCATCCCCGAGACGCTGCGGCTGGCGGCCGACCTGCTCGACGCCCTCGATCACGCTCACGGCCAGGGGATCATCCACCGGGACGTGAAGCCGGCAAACGTGGTGATGTCGTCCGAGGGCGCCATCCTGCTCGACTTCGGGATCGCCCGCGCGGTGATCGCCTCCGGTACCGACCAGCTCACCCGATCGGGCATCGCGGTGGGCACGTCCACCTACATGAGCCCCGAGCAGATCACCGCGCTGACCGACATCGACCACCGGTCCGACCTCTACTCGATGGGCGCCATGCTGTTCGAGTGCCTGGCGGGACAGCCCCCGTTCCATCACCGGAACGAGGCGGTGGTGTTGCAGCTCCACCTGACCCAGACGGCTCCAGATGTCCGCACCCTCCGCAGTGACACTCCGGCTGAGCTTGCCACCGGAATCTCCAAGGCCTTGGCCAAGGCGCCGAAGGACCGCTGGCACTCAGCCGCGGCCATGCGGGACGCGTTAGCGGCGGTGCCAGTGTCATAAGGGTGGCCACCCACCGCTGCGCGCCGTATCTTGGAACGGTCCTTCCCCGCCGCTGAGGCACCCCAGTGATTGATCTGCTCGACTCATTACGTGCCGCACTCGATGGGCGCTACGCCGTCGAGCGGTTGATCGGCCAGGGGGGCATGGCCACGGTGTACCTGGCGCGTGATACCAGGCACGACCGGCCGGTCGCCATCAAGGTCCTCCGCCCCGAGCTGGCCGCGTCCATAGGGTCTGACCGGTTCCTCCGGGAGATCAGGCTCGCCGCCCACCTGCAGCACCCCAACATCCTGGCGCTCTACGACTCGGGCGAGGCCAACGGCTTCCTGTACTACGTCATGCCGTTTGTCGAGGGCGAGTCGCTGCGCGGCCGACTGGACCGGGAAGAGCAGCTCTCCCTGCCCGACGCCATCCAGCTCACCTGCGAGGTGGCCGAGGCGCTGGACACCGCCCACAAGCGGGGGATCATCCACCGCGACATCAAGCCGGAAAACATTCTGATCCAGGCCGGCCACGCGCTGGTGGCCGATTTCGGTATCGCGCGGGCGGTGAGTGAGGCCGGCGGCGACAAGCTCACCGAGACCGGCATGGCGGTGGGCACCCCACACTACATGAGTCCGGAGCAGGCGCTCGGCGGCGAGCACGTGGACGGACGGAGCGACGAGTACGCCCTGGCGTGCGTGACCTATGAGATGCTGGTGGGACAGCCCCCGTTCAGCGGGCCGAACGCCATGGCGATCCTGGCGCGCCACTCGATGGAGGCGGTGCCCAGCCTCAAAGTGGTTCGGCGCTCGATCCCGGACGAGGTGGAAGACGCCGTCATGCGGGCGCTGGAGAAGACCCCGGCCGACCGCTCGGCGGACCTCCTCCCGCTCCATGCAGGCGGTTCGGCGGACTACGCCGCGCGGCGGCGCGACGTGGCGGGGACGTCCCAAGGCACAGCTCTGGGGAGCGGCGATTGCCGGGCTGGT
>JAXDMF010000327.1:0-3563 GCA_034666205.1 Gemmatimonadales bacterium | reverse complement strand
TGGGAACCCAGCGACTACAGACCCCGCAGGCCCCATCGTAGAGGACCCACCCGTTTGCGGGCTGATCTACGCCCAGTCGCGTCGACATCCTATAAAGATAGAGCTGCCGGGGCCGCCTGGAGGCGGAGGCTCATTTTGGGGTCCATGCTCGAACGGCCAGCCAGAGACAAACAAAGCCGACCACCACCGCCGGGCCGACGAGGTCGGCGCCGGCGAGTTTCCAGGCACCACGCAAGCGGGCAAGGATCGGCAAATGATGCTGGATGGCGGAAATCACCAGGGGAATAACGCTGCCGACCGCCGCGGCGACTGCTATTACCACCAGAGAGCGGTCCCGCCGCCATCGCCAGATGAAGGGAACCACGGCTATTACAGCCAGGGTGGCCCCGAGCATCATCCGGTACCCATCGTAGATCCTAAACTCGGGCATGGCGTTGTCGTGTGCAGCCCAGCCGGCCCAGGCGAACGCAGCAGCGGCGGCCATCGCCGCAACAGTTCTGCCGACCGCTCTGCGATTCACCCGCGGTCCTTCAGTCCCAGCGCGGTGACAGTGGTGAGCGCGAGCACCTTCCTTCCGACCGCCTCGAGCGTGGCTTTGCCCCCCTCCTCGCGATCGACCACGGCGACGATGCCGAGGACTTTGCCGCCGGCTCCCTCCACTGCCTCCGCCGCCCTGCGGGCGGAGTCGCCCGAGGTGATCACGTCTTCGACGATCACCACACCGTCACCCGGTTTGAAGTTGCCTTCGATCACCCGGCCGGTGCCATGATCCTTGGCTTGCTTTCGTACACTGAACGCATCAACTGGAGCATCGCTTCCGAAGCTGGCCGCCGCGATCGCGTAGGACACCGGATCCGCCCCCATCGTGAGGCCCCCTACCGCCGCCGGTCTCCACCCCACCCGTCGAATGGCGTCCCAGGCCATGCGGCCGATCAATACCATCCCTTCCGCGGACATGGTGGCGGGTCTGCAATCGATGTAGAAAGGAGACCGCCGTCCAGACGCGAGAACAAAGCTCCCCTGCTGAACCGAGCGCTCCAGCAGCAGCCGCCGGAGCGACTCGTCGTCCGTCACTCGCTGCCCTTCCGGAAGAGTCCGGTCAGGAAGCCGGTGCGCTTGGGGGGCTGCTCCCGCGCCGCCGTGCAGAAGGCGCGAGCGAATTCGTCCACCGTCTTGCAGCGCTTGGACAGATCGCGTTCGAGGCCGTGCATGACGGTGGCTTCGATGGCAGAAGGGAAGCGAAGTCCCTTCCGCGCATCATTCAGGGAGATAGGCGGTTGCGTTAGTAGTTGCTGAAACAACTCTCTCGGGCTCTTTCCGGCGAACGGCAGTACCCCCGTGAGCAGGTAGTACGTGATCGTTGCCAGGCTGTAGACGTCGGCCTGCTCCTTCACCAGTTCCCCGCTCAGTGTTTCCGGCGCCACGTACTGAATGGTTCCGACGAAGAACCCGGCCCGGGTGAGCCGCTCTTCCGGGTTCAGCTCAGCATCGCGGGCGATGCCGAAGTCGAGCAGCTTGGCGGTCTGCTCGGCGGGGTTGTACATGATGTTGGCGGGCTTGAGGTCTCGATGGATGATCCCCGCCCGGTGAGCCGCCGTCAGCCCCGCCCCGATCTGCTCTACGATCTTGGCGACGAGAGGCGGGGCCAGGTGGCCGGAGCGGGTGACAAACTCCGCGAGAGGCTCACCCTCGGCCCACTCGAGCGCCAGGTAATGCAGTCCATCGGCCTGACCGTAATCGTAGGTGCGGACGATATTAGGATGACTGACCCTGGCACCGTATTCGGCCTCGCGGAGAAAACGCTTCACCGCAACCGGATCCTGGGCCAGCCGCGAGCGGAGGATCTTCACCGCTGCGACGCCGCGTTCGGGGTGCTCCGCGCGATACACCGTCGCGGTTCCACCCTCGCCGACGTACTTGGTGAGTTGGTAACCGGCGACTGTGCGTCCTACCAGGGTGTTTGCGTCCATGGAGTGGCCAAGCTAGTTAATCTCTCATGAGGCAGCAAGTTGGAATGTCGCCCCAGGCGCGCTTGACGCCTCTCCTGCGGCGCCACTAACGTTCCGCCGACCTGCAATCCCGCTGGTCGTGGGCAGTTCACTGGGGGGTAGAGTCATGCGTGGGCTGCTCGCTGTGGTACTGCTCACCGGGGCCGCCCTCGATTGCGGCAGCTGGAAACGCGTCGGCACTCAGGACGCGCCGGCTCCTGCCGACCAACTCACCAAGCTGGTCAACGTCTCCGCCTTTTATCAGAGACTCGGTCGGTTGGCTGCTTCGGAGCCCCTCCCCTTCGTGGGGACCGTGGCGTTCGTGGCCGGTCCGGCGGACTCGGTCATCACCGTGCTCGGACTCTCCTTGGAAAACCGGGCGCTGGCCTTTCAGCGCGAGGGTAATCTCTTCGTCGCTCGCTACCGGGTGAGTATCTCCTTCCGGCGCGAGGGCACTCGCCCGGTGGAGCTCACCCGGGACGAGATCGTGCGGGTGCCCACGTTTCAGGAAACCCTCCGAGCCGACGAGAGCGTTCTCTTCCAGCAGGTGCTCCGACTGACCCCGGGCCCCTACGATGTGAGCGTCACGGTGCGGGATGCCAGCTCCACCACCGAGAGCCGGGCTCAGGGGCACTACACGGCGCCATCGTTCCAGGCCGGCACCACGTCGGCGCCGGTCCTCGCCTATCAGGCCACCGGTCGGGGAAGTCTGACCGATCCGCTTTCGGTGGTACTGAACCCGCGGGGAGCGGTGGGCTACGGTGCGGACACTCTCCTAGCGTATATCGAGGGTTACGGCTTTCCCGACGCCACGACGGTCCCCTTCGAAGTGCTGGACGAACAGCAGAATGTCATCTACAACGACTCGCTTCGGTTTAGGGGGGGTCGCCCGGTCGAAAGCCAGGTCATACGCCTGGCCCCCGACAGCATTTCTCTCGGAGAGCTCAAGCTAGTGGTCGGTAGCGGACCTACCGAGCGAAGCGTTTCGGCTCTGGTCTCATTCTCCCAGGCCTGGGTGATCACCAACTTCGATGAGATGCTGGACATCCTCCGCTATTTCGGCCAGGAGGCAAAGGTCAACGCCATGCGGAAGGCGCCGGTAGCGGAAAGGTCGAGGCTCTGGCGGGAGTTTTATGCCGAGACCGACCCAAACAAGATCACGCCCGAGAACGAGGCGCTCAACCAGTACTTCGGGCGCATTGCCGCCGCCAATGCACGCTTCACCGATGAGGGAGTGCAGGGCTGGCGCACCGACCGTGGCGAAGTGTTCATCACTCTAGGCCCCCCCGACGAGAGTATCGAGACCACACCGGGCACCGCCGGCCGGGTGGTCCGCTGGACCTACCTCACCTACCGCTTGTCCCTCTTCTTCCAGGACGAGACCGGCTTCGGCCGGCTCCGCCTGACCCCAGGCTCGCGGGCCGAGTTCGAGCGGACGCTGAATCGGGTGAGACGGCAGTCGTAGCGGGGAAGGACGGGAAGGGAGGGAAAGTCGGGAAGGAGCCGACGGAATCTGCGTCCTCGTCTCCTGTGAAGTCCGTTCCCCTCCTTCCCGCCTTTCCCGTCCTTCCCGCC
>JAXDMF010000326.1:0-5049 GCA_034666205.1 Gemmatimonadales bacterium | reverse complement strand
CGCCATGTCAGGTCCATCTGACACGGCACCGTCCTGAGTAAAGAATCGGGTCGTGGGGATACCTCGATCATCCTGGAGGTGGCCACCCGACACCAGCAATCTGCCATCCGGCATCAGCGCAAACCCGGCGCAGAAGAGCATGGTATCCACCATAATCATCCGAGCGCTGGTAGGCGGCCCCGCCGCGGGATTCCAGAGCCGCGGCATTCCCATGGTATCGGGAAGAACATCTCTCTTGCCCCAGGCAATGATGTTGCCGTTCGGCATCAGGCTCATTTCTAGAGGGACGATGTCCCACGGAACCACCGACCCCCATTTGCCCTTGCTGGCCTCCAGCGGTAATGCCGAGACGCTCACCGGGGACGAGGTCACACTGGCGGTTCCCGCCAGGAACTCGATGGTGTGGTCCCCTGCGCCGTTGATGCCGAGGTCGGTGAAGCGGGCAATGCCGTTCGCGTCCGTCGTCGCGGTTGTATTCCCTTCCAGTGCGCCGCCGCCTGAGGCAATGCTGGCACTGACCGCCTGGCCTGACACCGGCGTGCCGCCGGCCGCGGTGACTACCACCACCGGCTGAACCGTCGGGTCGAAGACCTCACTGGTCAACGCGGCGACCGGAGGGTTGGTCGTGATGACGATGCCGCCGTTGGGATTGCCTGCCGTGGCCGTGGCCACGAAAGTGACCGGGGAACCTTGCAGTCCCGAGACCGTCGCGGTCGTCGTCTGCTCTCCCGGCGTTGGGCCGAGAATCCTGGTTACCGAGGCATGCCCGTCCGATCCGGTCTTCACCGTCCCGGACGAGACGCTGCCGCTTCCCTGGGCTTGCCAGGTTACGCTGACACCGGGCACCGCGTTGTTGTTGGCATCGGTGACCGCCACGACGAGCGGGCTGGCCAGGGCCGTCCCGACGGTCCCGATCTGGCCGTTGCCGCCGATCGAGGTGATGTCGGTGGCCGTAGTGGGCTCGACGTTTGAGCCGCAGCGGAGGACGCTGAGAGCTAGAAGGCCTGCAATGGCCCAGGAGCGGGTTTGCCAGGAACGAGTCATGGTTACCGTGACGGCCTGGGTTCCAGGTCCGTCGGATGGAGGGTAGAAGAAGCCGCGGAGCCCACCCTACGCAGGTCCCGGGCCGGAATCATCTCTGGTTCTGGCCGCTAAAGCCCAGTCGCTGCTTGCGTTTACAACACTGGGCTGGGGTAGCGTTGCATGGGCGCCACGGGAAGCTTAACGCCGTCGCCTCACCCATTTCCAGGCAAGGCCGGACGCAAGATCTCCCTGGCTCGACACGCGTGCTGTGTCCCGAAACACAGCCAAAGGCTCGACCCGGGGCCGCGCTTTGGTGCGGGAATAGAGGGAGTACGGTGCTGTTTCGGCGTGAAAGGGATGAGGATATTGCTGACTACTGGTGGGTGTGGACCGACCTGCAGCCGAACTTCTGGAGAGCGGGCGACCGGACTCGAACCGGCGACGTCCAGCTTGGGAAGCTGGCATTCTACCACTGAATTACGCCCGCGGGTGGAGGAAATGTGAGTCGGTGAGTTGGTATGTCAAGACGGGAAAGGCGGGAAAGACGGGAAGGCCCTACTTCGACGCCGAGGCCTCCAGAAAGCTGCGCAAATCCGGCTCGCTGATGGCCGGCTCCCCGGGCGATACGTTGTCCAGTTTGCCCTGCCGCATCCAGCGCTCCAGCTCCCCGACCAGCTCGAACAGGTGGTCGAACGAGTCCACGATGAACAGCAAAGGCTGGTAGTGATCGATCTCGAAGTACTGGTTGATCACCCACTCCAACTGGATCGGGTACCGCTGGACCTCCGGCGAGTCGATGGAATGAGCGATCTCCCCGTATGAGCTGAGAAGACCGCTGCCATACACCCGCAAGTCGCCGTTGCCGCGCATCAGGCCGAACTCGATCGTGAACCAGAAGAACCGAGCCATTGCCTTGAAGATGCTGGTGACCCGACGGATCTTCTCCTTCTCATCCCGGATGCCCGCCACGATCTCAGCTGCCGTGTTGGCACAGTCGCCGAAGCGAACCAGCGTATCGGCAAAGGCCCGGTCGGTATGCATCGGGACGTGGCCGGCGATGTCGTGGAAAATGTCCGGCTCCGGCAGGTAGTCGAGCGTGGCGCCGTCCCGGATGGTGATCGTGGTCGGAAATTCGCGGTTACGCAGTGAGTCGAAGAAGAGGAATGAGGGAATGTACCCGCTCACCGCCTTGGCCTTGAACCCGGTGAGCGGGCTCAGAAAGCGATTGACATCTTCCAGCCGCGGCACCCGGGTGGGCTCGAGGCAGAGGCTGTCGATCCCCTGGAGAAACCGCGGGTTGGCATAGCGCCGCCAGCGGTCTTCCATGCGGGCGAAAAGCTTGCTCCAGGCGTAGTGATTTGCCTCGGAGTAGAGCTCGTACGGCTGGTGTATGTACAGGCGCCCTTCCTGCTGGGCCTGCTCGATGAAAGGCGCCTTGGTGGTTGTCAGCCCGGTGCCGTCCCCCTGCTGCGCTCGCACTGCCGCCATGGAACTCTCCTCGGGCTCCGGGCCCCGCTCAGCTCTTTGCTTGGGGCGTCTTGTAGCGCCACGCCGCAATGCCGGTACCCTGTGCCTTGGCCTCGATCGGATGGGTCTCGCCGGTCTTCAGAGCGGGCACCTCAACCTCCTGATTGCCCACGACTGCTCCCTTGCTGTCCAGGAACTCAAAGATCACCGTGATGGGCTTCGCTGCGATGGGCTTCCCCCGCGAGTTCTGCGCCTCACGCCCGGTGGCGGTGGCCTTGACGCTCGCACCGTCGGCTGCCGGTGCGAACTCTTTCACCGCGATGCTGACCGGCATTGCGATCACCCGCATGGCGGTCTTGTTGGCCGACGCTTCCTTCTTGGCCATCCGCTGACCCGTCGCGAGCATGCGGAGAACGTCGTCGTTCAGCGGCTCGATCGCAGCCAGCCGGGCGGCCGTTAGCGCCAGTTGCGGCCCTTTCTTCAGACCAATGTACGAATTGGCCAGACCGTACAGCGCATCCCGGTTGTATGGCTCAGCCGCGACGATCTGCTCGAACGCCGTGGCAGCCGAGTCATACTTCTTGGCATTGTAGAGCGCGATCGCGGCGTTCATCGCGGCAGCCTGGCCGGTCCCGGCAGCGGGTGCTGCTGCGGCCGCCGGTCCGACACCCGCCTCGGCTTCGAGGGCCTTGGCCTTATCGAGCTTGCCGGTCGCACGGTAGATCCCCGCAAGCGCGCGCTTGGCTTCCACATCCTTGGGAACCCAGCCGAGGTATCGCTCCAGGGCCGCGGCTGCCTCTTCGTTGCGATTCTGGCGCTGGAGAACCGCGGCCAGGTTGAACGTGGCCTGGTTTCGATCCTCCGCCATGTTGGCCGCAGTGGCAATGTCAGCAGCCTTCTGGAGATATACGATCGCGCTATCGTCCATCTTGTTGTTGGCGAAGATCACTGCGGCTGCCGAGTAGGCGTTCGGCTTGTCGCGATAGATGGTGTTGGCCTCGCGAAAAAGCGCGAGCGCAGAGTCGTTCTTCTGTTCTTTGGCAAAGGTGATCCCGGCATTGACCAGTGGCACCCATCCGTTGTACCGCTGCGCGCTGATATCCTGCTTGCACGCCGGCGATAGGGCCTCGGCTTTGGTGAAGGCAGTATCAGCGCCCACCAGATCGCCCTGCTGGAGGTAGATCCGCCCGAGGTAGTACCACGCGGCCGGATTCTTCTCCTGGGCGCTCTGCTGGATGGCCTCGAGGAGCACCTTCTGTCCGGAGGCGAGTACCCGCGTCTTGTTGGCCGGCACCTCGGTCTCGACGCCTGTCTTCAGGTACGTGGCCCCACTGCTGACCTTGAAGTGTCCCGCCTTCAGGCCGCATGTAGGAGGCACGTATCTCGACGGCAGGCCTTGCACCACCCGATTATTGACCGCGGGCTGCTGCGCTGCGGCGGGATAGGCACTCAACCCCAAGAGACCGGCAGCCAACACGATTCTGGTATTCACTCGTCACGACTCCTTGTTCGGGATCAGAGACCGGGCGGCGATTTGTCGGTGCTCACTAGGCGCAGGGCCCGGTTGTGCAAGTCCCTTGCCACCTCGTGGGCCGGTTGTCCGGTACGTCGCGCAACCGCAGCTACGTCTTCGTATTCCGGCTTAACGCGTGGGCCATCAGGGCCCTCGAGAACCTTGACTCGAACGGCACTACCGTCCGCGGAAGTGACCTCGACTTCGCGCCGGGCGAGCGTCACCCGTTCCGCCGAGTGGCGACGGATCCCGGATGTGGTACTGTGGCGGAACAGCGCTGCCGCAGCCTGGTCCGCTTGCGCGGGTCCTGCGGTGACCTCGATGCGGAAACCGACGCGACCCTTCTTCATCTGTGTCGTCCAGAGCTGAACGTCGAGGGCGCCTGCCGCGAAGAGTGCTTCGCGCAAGGGGTCGAGGTACTCCGGACTCAGGTCGTCCAGGTCCGTGGACAGGAGAACGACTTCTCCGGCTTCGATTGCCGCCGATGCCAGGATCAGTCGCAGCGCGTTCGGGTAACTTCTCGGGTTCCGGCCACCCGCACCCCACGCCCCGGCCTCGATGGCTCGCCACCGCGCCGGCGGCGAGCCCGACGAGAGGACTCTGAGGAGCGCCGCGCCGGTCGGCGTCGTGGCTTCCCCGATCACCGGGCCGTTCGGCCCGATCTCCAACCCTTCCAGAAGAATCAAGGCCGCGGGCGCCGGCACCGGAATGGTCCCGTGCGCTGCGAGCACCCAGCCACTGCCGACGGCAACCGGGCGGTTATAGATCCGGCTGACGCCGAGCTGCTCGAACCCCTCGATCCCCCCAACGATATCCACCAGGGCGTCTACCGCGCCCACCTCGTGGAGAGCCACCCGGTCTGGGGGCAACCCGTGGACCCGTCCTTCCGCCTGGCCCAGCAGCTCGAAGGCCTGCACCGCTCGCTCCTGCACCCAGGGCGAGAGCTTTGCTCGTTCGATGATCGCGATCAGCTCACCTATATGCCGATGAGGACCGTGGCCAGCGGGGCGAGTATGGTGATGATCATGTTGGTCGTGACCGTGGTC
>JAXDMF010000325.1:0-3957 GCA_034666205.1 Gemmatimonadales bacterium | reverse complement strand
TGCGCATGGTCTGGCCCGCGTGAGCGACTCACTCCGGGTGGAGCGCCTCGCGCTCTCCTATAGCGATGCAGTCTACAGCGTGTTGCCGACCGGAGATTCCGTGTGGGTCGGGACGCCCACCGGACTGCTGCTCGCCCTACCCGGACAGCAGGGTGTGGTCCGACCCGATGGGCTCACCTCGCCGAGCCTCCAGGCCCCCGTGGTCGATCTCGCGCCGCTAGCCGACACGGTCGTGGCCCTCACCCGTGACGCCTTGCTCTGGCGCAATCCGAAGAGCCGGGCATGGACACTCGGGCCCAATTTGTCGGCGCTGCTCGGCCGGCTCCGTCGGTTTGTTGCCGAGGGCTCGGGCTTCTGGGTGGCGGGGGATCGAGCGGTGGGGTATGTGGGCCTCAACACCCCGCCACTTCGGCCGCTTCAGGAGGGTGACCTCCCCGGCGTCGTGAACGATCTCGCGGTGGATGATCAATATCTCTGGGTCGCAACCGACGGCGGCCTGGTTCGCTTCCGGCTCAACGCTGTTCGTCAGTGATCCCTAATTCCCCGAACCCGACCCAGGGCTCCGCATTGGGCCCGGGCGCCGAATTCGACCGAATCCGCGGAATCATGCGGCTACTCGGCGACCGGGCCGCGGGGCTGGGCGACGACTGCGGCTTGATTCGCGAGGGCGACGAGTTCTTCGCGCTCAGCACCGACGTCAGCGTGGAACAGGTGCACTTCCGGCTCGATTGGATCAGGCTACGAGAAGTGGGTTGGCGAGCGACGTCGGCAGCGCTGTCCGACCTGGCCGCCGAAGGCGCGGAACCAGTGGGACTCCTCTGCGCCGTGACCATCCCGTCCAGCGCCGGGGAGCCCGAGCTGCTGGAGTTGATGTCCGGTGTTGGTGCTGCCGCCGAATTCGCCCGCGCCCCGGTGCTGGGCGGCGACCTCTCCACCGGGCCGGTGTGGAGCCTTGCGATCACGGTGGTGGGACGCACCCGTGCGCCAATCACCCGCGTAGGGGCCCAAGCAGGTGATCGGCTCTGGGTGACGGGCGCCCTGGGAGGAGCCCGCGCCGCCCTGGAGGCGTGGCGAAGGAAGGAGGAGCCCACGTCCGAGGCCCGGGCGCGGTTCGCCCACCCGGAACCGAGGCTCGCCGCCGGCCGGTGGCTCGTCCGGCACGGCGCCCACGCCATGATCGACCTGAGCGATGGTCTCGGAGGGGACGCTCGGCACCTCGCTGCCGCCTCCGGGGTCCAGGTTGAGGTCGACCTCGAGGCGCTTCCGATCGCGGCCGGCGTTGCTGCCGAGGCGGAACGGCTCGGGATCTCATCGGGAGAGTTCGCCGCGGAATCGGGCGAGGACTACGAGCTTCTGGTGGCGCTCCCGTCCAGGTTTGATGGGGCGGATGCATTCGTTCAGGAGTGTGGGATCGGGCTCACCCGGATCGGTACCGTCGGGGAGGGGAGTGGCGCCCGGTTTCTCTCGGCAGGGAGAGAAATCGGACTGAAGGGATTCGATCACTTTGGTTGAGGATTGAGGGCCACTCGGCTAGCTTCGGTCCCGCATTCGACCTCTTTCATTTATTCCACGCCGGAGAACATGTCCACCATCATCGAAGTCCACGCCCGGGAAATCATCGATAGCCGCGGTAATCCCACCGTCGAAGCCGAGGTGGTCCTCTCGAGCGGCGCCCAGGGGCGCGCGGCCGTGCCGAGCGGCGCCTCCACCGGAGAGCACGAGGCGGTCGAGCTGCGCGATGGCGACGCCAAGCGCTATGGGGGCAAGGGCGTGACCGAGGCAGTGCGCAACGTCAACGAAATTCTGGGTCCCAGACTCGAGGGCCGGTCCGCCACCGATCAGATCGAGATCGATGCCGAGATGATGGATGCCGACGGCACACCGAACAAGAGCAAGCTCGGCGCCAATGCGATCCTGAGTGTCTCCCTCGCCGTGGCACGCGCTGCGGCTCAGGACAGTGGGCTCCCACTCTACCGCTATCTCGGCGGACCGATGGCCCGGGTGCTGCCCGTTCCGATGATGAACATCCTGAACGGTGGCGCGCACTCCTCCAACAATGTCGACGCCCAGGAGTTCATGGTCGTTCCCATCGGGGCCGACACCTTTCCCGAGGGGCTACGCATGGGGGTCGAGGTCTTCCACGCGCTGAAGAAGGTGCTGACCAAGATGGGCCTCTCGACTGCTGTGGGCGATGAAGGCGGGTTCGCGCCGATGCTGCCGTCCAACGAGGCGGCGCTCGACGTGGTCATGCAGGCGATCAAGGCGGCGGGGTACGAACCGGGCCAGGATGTGGCCATCGCGCTGGACGTGGCGGCCTCGGAGCTCTACCAGGACGGCGAGTACGTCTTCAAGAAGGGAGACGGGAGCCGCCGGTCGGCGGAGGCCATGGTCGACCTGTATGCCGGATGGGTGGATCGCTATCCCATCGTGTCGATCGAGGATGGACTGGCGGAGAACGACTGGGCCGGCTGGGCGCTACTGACCGAGCGGCTGCACGAGCGGGTGCAGCTCGTCGGGGATGATCTCTTCGTCACCAACGTGGATCGGGTCGGTCGGGGCATTGAGGAGGGCGTTGCCAATGCGGTACTGGTGAAGGTGAATCAGATCGGCACGCTGACCGAGACGCTCCAGTGCATCGAGCTCGCCAAGGGCAGCGCCTACGGCGTGGTGATATCCCATCGCTCCGGCGAGACCGAGGACACGTTCATCGCCGATCTCGCAGTTGCAACCGGCGCCGGACAGATCAAGACGGGCAGTGCCAGCCGCACCGACCGGACGGCCAAGTACAACCAGCTGCTGCGGATCGCCGAGGAGCTGGGAGATCTCGCTCACTACCCTGGCCGGGATATCTACCCGCTGTGACCCCGGCGCGGTGGGCTGCCATCGCGGGCCTCGTCTTTGCGCTGTACTTCGCACTCCAGGGAGGGGAGTACGGGACCCTGGATCTGCTCCAGCTTCGCCGGGAAGAGGCGGAGGAGAGTTCTAACGTGGAGCGGCTTCACCAGCTGGTAGACTCGCTCTCCCGGGCGGCATGGGCCATCGAGCACAGTCCCCGCATGCAGGAACGGGTCGCCCGGGAGAAGTTCGGAATGTTGAGGAAAGGGGAGTTGCTGTATCGGTTGGTCCCGGGAGAGAAGAGCGAGGACGGTAACTGAGAAGCATGAGCGAGTTTAGCTTTCTTTTTGGCAGTTCCCGCTTACGCTTTATCGAGAACACGGCAGGGTAGCTCAGCTGGTTAGAGCACGGCACTCATAATGCCGGGGTCGCGGGTTCGAGTCCCGCCCCTGCTATCCCCCTGAAGCCTCGCCAGGTGCCCCCCAGAGCGCTTCCGAAAGGACAGCCGATGCCAAAGCGGCGGATTCTGGTAGCCGATGACGACCCGAGTATCCGTCGAACGCTTCAAATCGGGCTCGGTAAGGCTGGGTACGAGGTTATTGAGGCCCGAGACGGCGAGGAGGCCGCACGGCTGTGGCGCGAAAATGGAGTAGACCTGATCATAGCCGATATCTATATGCCGAATAAGAGCGGGCTTCAGCTTATCATGGAGCTTCGGGCCCATAACTCCACCATCCCCGTCATCGCGATGTCGGACGGCGGACGGAACAAGAACCTCAATCCCCTGATCTATTCCGAAGTCCTTGGTTCCGTTCGAACCATCGCTAAGCCGTTCTCCCTGGAAGACATGGCCGCCATGGTAAAAGAGGAGCTGGCCAAAAATCCTGAATGACCCGGGCGACGGCGAAAATGTCGCCGGCCTCCACCTGCGACGGGGCGGCCGGTCGGAGAATCTGCCTTTACTGGTGGCGGTCCGTCACAAGTGGAAGGCTTGGCGCGTTCCTTTGAACAGTGTCGCTCCACGCTTTCCTTTCATCGGAGCCGGCTCGATGACAAGACTGCATCTCCTGGTGGCCGCCGCTCTCTGCGCGCTCGCGCCTCGCGTCGCGTCCCAGACGCTCG
>JAXDMF010000324.1:0-5474 GCA_034666205.1 Gemmatimonadales bacterium | reverse complement strand
TGACGCCGCGGCGCACCAGCTCGGGCAGCACGTCGGCGATGTTCCCCACCAACCCAACCGAGAGCGCCTCCCGTCGCTCCCGGGCCTCCTGCACCAGGCGGAGAGCCGAATCGAGATCGGTCTCGAGGCGGTCGCAGTATCTCGTATCCACCCGTCGCCGGATGCGTTCTTCATCCACATCGACGCCGAGAAAGGCTGCCCCGTTCATGGTCGCGGCGAGTGGCTGGGCGCCGCCCATTCCGCCGAGCCCACCGGTGACCACGAGCCGGCCCTCGAGGGTGCCGCCGAAGTGCTGCCGGGCGCACTCGGCGAAGGTCTCATAGGTCCCCTGGAGGATTCCCTGCGTGCCGATGTAGATCCAGGAGCCCGCCGTCATCTGCCCGTACATGGTGAGCCCGAGCGCGTCGAGCCGGCGGAACTCGTCCCATGTCGCCCACCGCGGCACCAGGTTCGCGTTGGCGATGAGCACCCGGGGAGCCTCGTCGTGGGTCTGAAAGACCCCGACCGGCTTCCCGCTCTGGACCAGGAGCGTCTCGTCGTTCTTGAGCCGTCGGAGGGTGGCGACGATGCGCTCGTAACAGTCCCAGTTCCGCGCGGCCTTCCCGCCCCCGCCGTAGACGATCAATTCCTCCGGCCGCTCGGCGACGGCCGGATCGAGGTTGTTCATTAGCATCCGCATCGCCGCTTCCTGGTGCCAGCCCAGGCAGGAGAGGGCGGTGCCGGTGGGTGCCCGGATGGTATGCACTTGGGTCGCTGAGGCCACGAGGATCCTTGTCAGGTGTCATCCTGAGCGCAGCGAAGGATCTCTCCGTGTCGGATCGAGAGATCCTTCGGTCGCTCCGCTTCCTCAGGATGACAGTCGGAGCTTCAAGGCTAGCCTTCTCCCTATGAGCCTGCAACCTTTTGGGCCGTCGGACGATCCAACTCCCGCGATGAACGAATTCGGCCTCGAGGCGGCGACACTGGAGCACGAACAGACCGGCAGAACCGATCCTGATGCTGTGGACGCGACGCTGGCTGCCAGCGGCGATGCCAGCGCATTCGAACGGCTCTATCGCAACCACGTGACCCGGGTCTACGGACTGGTTCGGCGGATGCTCAGCGATGACGACGCCGATGAGGTAGCTCAGGACATCTTCGTCCGGGCCTGGCAGAAGCTGGGAACGTTTCGCGGTGAGGCCGCCTTCGGCACCTGGTTGCACCGCCTGGCTGTCAACGTGATTCTGGCCCGCCGCGAAACACTGGGCACCCGGCGCAAGCGGTACCTCGAGGGAGATGCAGTACTGGAGATGATTCCGGCCCGGCGGCCGGGGCCGGAGATGGCGATGGATTTCGAGACCGCCATGGCGCGGTTGCCGGAGGGGGCGCGAGAGGTGTTCGTGCTTCACGATGTCGAGGGCTACCGGCATGAGGAGATCGCGGAGATGCTGGGCCTCGCGACCGGAACTTCCAAGTCCCAGCTGCATCGGGCACGAATGGCACTGCGCCAGCATCTCGGGCGCTGAAGGGAGCGAGGCGATGAGCGATCAGTGGACGAACCGGTTGTCCGAATACCTGGATGGTGAGCTGACCGATGGCGAGCGGATCGCGCTGGAGGCTCATCTTGAGGGCTGCGGCGAGTGCTCCAGGGTCCTGGCCGACCTCCGCCAGGTGCTCGCCCGGGCCCGGATGCTCGGGAACGAGGCGCCCGATCACGATCTGTGGCCGGGGATCGCCCAGCGCATCGGGGCGACGGCGGGCGAGACTGGGACCGTGGACCGGGGATCGCCTCGGGCAGCACGCAGGTGGAGCTTTTCACTGCCCCAGCTCGCGGCCGCGGGCATTGCCCTGATGACACTGTCAGGCGGAGCAGTCTGGCTGCTCCGGAGCCCGGAACCGCAGAGACTTGCCCTCCCGTCGGCAATCGTGCGCTCGGGCAACCCGCGGGCGATCAATGCCGGGGTCAATCCGAGAGGCAACGCCACCCAAAGCTACGCTGCGGCCGTCGCCGATCTGGAACGGGTACTTGCCAGCGGTCGAGGGCAACTCGATACCACAACCGTACGGGTGATCGAGCAGAATCTGGCGGCGATCGACCGCGCGATTGCCCAGGCGCAGCGCGCGCTGGACGCCGATCCCGCCAACCTGTACCTCAATACGCACCTGACTGAGACGATGCGGCGCAAGCTGGACCTGCTACGTCAGGCCGCCGCCCTCGTCCCAGTGAGCTGAAAGGAAGCCCACCGTGCTCCTCGCCCTCGTCACCGGCGCTCTTGCCCTGGTCGCGAACCAGCAGACTGATACCAGCGTGGTCGTCGGCCGCGGGCAGCGGCTCGAGGTCAATGCCTACGGCGGTGGAATCACCGTGAGCGCCTGGAATCGGAACGCAGTGCGAGTCGAGGCAAACACGTCGGGCCCTGACCGGGTCGAAGTGTCCTCCACGGCCACAACCGTGAGCGTACGCACCCAGGGCCGCCACGGCCCACCGTCGGAGATCGAGCTCAAGATCAGCGCGCCGCCTTGGATGGCCCTGAGCCTGGCCGGCGTCCACACCAACGTGAAGGTCCAGGGCTGCCAGGCCCCGGTCTCGGTGGAAACGGTGGAAGGGGAGGTCGAGGTCGGGGGCGGCAACGGCCTGGTCTCGCTGCGCTCGGTCCAGGGATCGGTCACCCTGCAGGGGGCCAAGGGAAGGATCAGCGTCAACTCAGTCAATGAAGATGTAAAGGTTACCAAGTCTACCGGCGACATCATGGCCGAAACCGTCAATGGCGAGATCACGCTCGATCTGGTGGACGCTACTACGGTAGACGCGAGCACGGTGAACGGAGACATCAGCTACAACGGGCCCGTCCGGAACGGCGGACGCTACTCGTTCTCCACCCACAACGGCGACGTCACGCTGACGGTGGCCGACGGCACCAATGCGAGCGTGGCGGTTTCTACCTTCAACGGCGAATTCGAGTCGGAGTTCCCGGTGCCGCTCAGCGGCATGCGCAAGGGAAAGGGGTTCAACTTCACCTTGGGGACCGGCAGCGCCCAGGTCACCCTGGAGTCGTTCCAGGGCACCATCCAGTTGATCCGCCCCGGAGGCGAGAAGGACCGGGAACGGCACGATCGGGATGAAGATCACTAGCCTCCCGCCGCCGCCCCTGTGGCATTTTGAGGGAATGCCGCGGAAGATGAGCAAGCCGGCTTGCCGACCAAAAATCGCCGAGTTTTAAGACACCAGGAGGCAACCCAATTCTCAGGGTGTTTTGCCCCCTCCCGGTGTGTGGTCAATCCTCCTGTTTGAAGCCTGCCACTACCGTATAACCAACCGAAGGCGGCCAGTTTAAGCCACTTGCTCGGGACCCTGGATTTGCCCGTGGTCGGAGAGTGAGTGCCCCCTCACCATTACCTGCGCTTTCCCAGTTCTCGCCCTATCAAGCGCAGACTGTCAAATTTTTGTGCTGCTCGTTTACCGGGATCTCCGGCACGCCTCTTGTACTTCGGAGGTGCATGCACAACACAACCTTAGCCTGGAGTTCAGCAATGCGTCGCCTCCTGAGGAAGGCCATCACCGCCGCCGCTGTAGTGATGTTGCCAAGCACTGCCGTAGCACAGATTGGCTTGACGTCGAACGTCGCCACAGTCGCGTTGACAGCGACGAAGAATGCCACGCTCACCGTGACGCCGAATGCGTCCACCGCGACGCTGGCGAGCATCACCGACGGCTCCAATGTCAACAACTTCACCCCGGTGAGTCTCACCACATCGTGGAACCTGACGGCCGGCTCTTCGGTCAGGATGATCGGTTGGTTCGCGACCCCGGCGCAGGCACTGGTGAACGGAGCGAACTTCATTCCGTCCTCCAAGGTCGAAGGTCGGGTAGGGGCTACTGCATATGCTCCGTTCACGGGCGCTGCCCTCGGCGGCGTAGGCGTAGCCGGCGGAAGCCTCCAGCTGTTCAGTCAGGGCGTGGCAGCCGGCAGCTTCTTCGGCACACGCACCGATCAGTTGGACTTGCGTCTCGATCTGACGGGCACGACCACCTTCGCGGGCGACTACCTGGGTACCCTGAACCTCCAGGCGATCGTCCAGTAGCTGGTGTTTCGCTGACGACAGGCAAACTATGCGGTTGGGCAGGTATGGAATCGGGTTCCTCGCCCTGAGCGCGGTCTTCGCGTTCAGGGCGCGGGAGCTTTCTGCCCAGGCGCAGATCATCTCGCTCGCGGCCACGGCCCCCGGCACCTTGGCTATAACCGTCACGTCGGGTGCCGCGCAGACCATCGCCGGGGTGACCGACAACGCGGTGAACAGCTTTCCCGCCCCGGTGGTCATCCAGACCGACTGGAACGTCAACCCGGGCCAAACCAACACGGTAAACCTGATTGCGTACTTCAGCATTCCGGCTCAGGCATTGGTGGGCGGCGCAACCCAGATCCCTTCCAGCCGCGTGCTGGGGCGGATGCTTACCGGCACTCCTACGACATTCACGGCAATCGCCCAGAACGGAATCGGCGGGGTGGGAACAGCCGGCGGGAGTCTCCCGCTCTTTGCCCTCACCATCACTGGTGCAAACAAGAATGCTTCCCGAACCGACAATCTGGACCTGCAGCTGAATCTGGTCGGCTTTCCCGCTCTCCCGGCCGGCGCATTTGTCGGAGTCTTGAACCTGCGTGCGGTGACGCAATGAGGTGGCCCCGCGGCACCCGATGCGCGGCTGCGCTCGCATCCTGCTTCCTGACTATCGCGGGCTACCTCGCCGCGCAGTCGGTGAGCCCGCCGATTGCGGAGTATCAGGAGCGGGCGCGCTCCAGCTTTCAGCTTCAGAACTCATCGATCTTCCCGATCACCGTCGTGCTGGAGCTCCGGGGGTTCACCATAACCGAAGCCGGCGAGGTGGTCGACCTCCCGCTCGACACCAACCGGATCCACGTCAGGCTCTCAGAGATGAGCTTCCGGATCCCGCCGCGGGGGACCCGTAGGGTCTTCTACGAGGCCACCGGCGACAGTCTTCCGGTGTGGTTCAACATCCTCAGCGCCATGACCGGGGTTAAGACGGAGAGCGGCCTCAACGTTCGCATTCTGCTCCCGCACGTGGTCTACCTCAACCAGAAACAGCCGCTGAAAAAGAACGAGGTGACGGTCAGAGCACTCCAGTTCGATCCTGTCACCAAGAAGGCAAGGCTGCAGCTGGAGAACCTGGGCCCTAACCTGGGGCGGGTTCTTCAAGTGAGGGTTGGCAATGGGCAGGAAATGGGTGCGTCCGGTGGAGGGTTTCCCCTGCTCCCCCGAAGTCGCCGCTGGACTGAGCTTGCCTGGGAAGGGGCCAATCCGCCGACCCGGGTAACCATGCGGTTCGCCCGGTTCTCAATCGACACCGTCGTGAGCGCGGCACTACCTCTCGCTCGGGATCCCGCTCCGCCCACTCCCCGTCCGTGACCATCCCCATCGCGACGCGCCGGCGGTCCACGCTGGGCGTCGTGTTTGTCCTCGCAGGCCTCCCCACACTC
>JAXDMF010000323.1:0-5279 GCA_034666205.1 Gemmatimonadales bacterium | reverse complement strand
GTGACCCTGGCAGCGTGGTATTGGGTGCCGCGACATGGCTTGGTTGGTGCTGCGTTTGCCCTTGTGGCCGCTGCACTGGTTCAGCTGATCGGAGCCGGACTCATTCTCGCCTGGGGCCTGGACCGCCGTGCCCGACAGTCGAGCGGCGGCTAAAGTACGTTGGCTCGCCGCGCGCTTCGGGTGCTGCATGTTGTGGGGGGGATGCCGCGGGCGGGCACCGAGACCTGGCTCATGCACCTGCTGAGGCACGTCGATCGCGGTGTCCTTGCTATGGATTTCCTGGTTCACCGCACGGACCCCCAGGCCTACGATGAGGAAATACGACGTCGCGGAGCCTCCCTCATCCCCTGTCTCGGAACGTTCAGTTATGCCTGGAATTTTCTGAGCGTCCTTGCCGACTACGGACCTTACGACATCGTCCACAGCCACGTGCAGCATTACGGCGGAGTGATCCTGACACTCGCCGCTGCCGCCAAGGTTCCCGTGCGCATCGCCCACAGTCACAACGACACTGTTACGGAAACCTCGGCTTCGGGATGGCTACGGCGAGCGTACGTAAGCGCGATGAACGCGTTGGTGCGGCATTACTCGACCCACGGCATCGCGGTCAGCACCCGCGCCGCCGTCGCTCTGTTCGGCTCCCGCTGGAAGCGCGATTCTCGGTGGCGCGTTATGCCATGTGGGCTGGACCTCAAACCCTTTCAAGCCAGCTATGACCGGGACGCGATTCGGTCTGAATACGGCGTTCCGCTTAATGCTTTCGTCGTGGGCCACGTCGGGCGCTTCGTTGAGCAGAAGAACCACGCGTTCCTGGTTGAGATTTTCGCCGCGGTGGTACGGCGACAGCCCCAGGCCGTACTCGTCCTGGTTGGTGAAGGTCCGCTCCGTCCAGATGTAGAGCGCCAGGCCGAAAGCTTGGGTCTCAAGGACCGCGTGCGATTCATCGGGATTCGGGAGGACGTGCCCAAGCTCATGGGCGCCCTATTCGACGTCTTCTTATTCCCGTCGCGCTGGGAGGGACTCGGTCTCGTGCTGGTGGAAGCTCAAGCCGCAGGGCTACGGTCTGTTATTTCGGATGTCGTGCCTCATGAGGCGGACGTGGTGCCTGGTCTCATCCGCCGAGTATCGCTGGAGTCGTCCGCGGAAACCTGGGCGCTCGAGGCTTGCGTCATAGGGCGCTCGCGTGCCAGACCGGCAACCGGGAACTGGGGATTCTCAATTGAGTCGAGCGCTGCGGGGCTTCTTCAGCTGTATAGCGAAGCGGTGGCCCGTGGCAACAACGGCCGGGCCCACGGCGTGGCCGTTTCATGAGCACCCCCGTGCAACTGCTTATAGTAGTTCTCATTTTCTCATCACACCTGATGGCACTCGCCCGTTTCTGGCGCCGGATCAGGACACGGACTTTGCCGAGCGTAGCGGATTTCGCCTGTGCCTCGCTAGTGCTGTATTACGACATCGGCCTACTGCTGGAAGTATTCGGATGGTATGAGAACTCTCATTTCTCCCCGCTGCTCGAGGCTGATGCCGGGACACTGGCGTGGGCGTTGACTCTTCTGGTAGCGGCTCCATGGCTGTTCCGCTTGGGCGAAAGACTTTTCAGAGGCCGGCGCGTGCATGCGGTGCCGGAAGATCTCTCGAGACTCCGACCCTCTCGCCGTGTTCTTTTTTATCCGCTCATCTCGCTCGCTGTGGCGCCGCTCGGGATCTTGGGCCTCTGGTGGATGTCCTCCGGAGAGGCGATCTGGGTGCTCCGGGCCCGCGTCGGCATGGCCCTGGGGCCCCTGATGTTAGTGCTGTACGTCCCCATGTACGTCCTTGCGTTTTATGTGAGGCAGGCTGACTCCCGGACCGGTTGGGGCCGTCTGTACTCGACTCTGCTCGTCGGTGCTGGCATCATGGCCTCGTGCGCGTATGGCCAGCGTACTGCCGTGCTGCTGCCTTTGCTCATCCTTGTCCTATTCGGCACGCGCGTCTCAATGGGTCGCGTCGCGGCAGGTGCCTTGGCCGGACTAGTGGCCGCCAGCATCCTCTTGCCACTCTACAAGTGGCAGTTTGCGGAGCAGGAGTTTCGGACGGCCGATCTGATCGCAAAGACCGTGACGGGCGACCTGGCTAGGGCGGGTGTGCTTCGCAGGGCGATCGAACTGTCGGACGACGTAGGGACGCAGGTGATGGACTACCCATTCGAGGGATACGTGTACGCTGGGTTGCTGTTCGTCCCGCGTTCGCTGGTGCCATCCAAAGGCCAGTCGACGGCCCGGCGCTTCACGGCGTATCTGGAGAGCACCCCGGTCGAGGAGACGAACTGGGGATTCGGCCTGGGAGCGCTCGAAGAGACAATCGTAAATGGCGGTTTGCTAATGGCCTTGCCGATGCTCCTTATGATCGGAATGGCAATGGGCATTCTCCAGCGTGCGTCAAGCGCGGTGCCCTCGATCGCCGTGCCGACACGACTCGCGGCTCTCTGGTCCTGCGGATATCACCTTCCTGCGCTGATACTGCTCTTCGGCGGGATGCTTGTTGTCGCGCTCCTACTGGACTGGGCTTTCGTGATCCGCATGCCACGTGCCCGCCACCCACAGACACTCACAGGTGACCTGCCCTGGAACACGCTGCTGGCACCTCGACCCGGCACATCCTGATGGCTACCTCCCCCAAGGTATCGATTGGCCTTCCTTTTTATAACGCGGGCAGCACTCTCTCAGGCGCCATCCGCTCGGTTTTCGCTCAAACCTACAATGACTGGGAACTCATCCTGGTCGATGACGGCTCCTCCGACGGATCGTACGAGATCGCCCGCGAGGTGAAAGATCCCCGCGTGCGTCTAGTCTCGGACGGCTGTAATAGAGGTCTCCCGGCCCGGCTTAATGAAATCGTGGCGGCGGCAAGAGGTAGCCTCGTCGCTCGGATGGACGCTGACGACCTCATGCATCCTGAGCGACTCGCCCAGCAGATCGCGGTCTTCGATGAACGCCGCGATGTCGATATCGTCGGTACCGCCACGTATACCACTGACGCTGACTGGCACCCGCTCGGCATGCGTGGCTTGGGTCCACTCGACACGAGACGCCAGCAGGTCCTCCGGCATGGATTGTTCATTCATCCCACGGTTACAGCCAGAACAGCATGGATGCGCGCCAATCCCTACCGGCCTGATCTTCTCCGTGCGGAGGATTTCGAGCTCTGGTGTCGCACGTGCAGCAGTATCTCCGCCGTTCTGCTCCCGCAGCCTCTACACTTTTATCGGGAGCCTGTGCCGATCAACCTTAGGTCGTACCTGGATACCTGCCGGACCAGCCGAGCTATCCTGCGAGACTTTGCCAGCCGGACGTTAGGCCGCCGCCAGAGCATCGAGTTGCTGCTACGGTTACGTCTGAAGGAATTCGCATACCGACTCTCCGGGCCATTGCGCTTCCAGTCATGGCTGGTGCGGAGGCGGAGTAGGCGGCTCACGACGGTCCAGCGCGAGGCCGCACAGGCCGCTCTTCAAACCGTCTTGGCCACCGAGGTGCCGGGTTTCGCTCGCGCGCCTGACCTGGTTGGCAGGGAAACCACGCCGATCACTCGCAGCCGCACCAGACTGCTTCACGCGACCACCGTACCCATGACGCTTCGCTTTCTACACGGTCAGCTCGGTTTCATGCAGGCACAAGGAATGGAAGTGGTCGCCATGTCCTCGCCCGGTGCGGATCTGGACGAGCTCTGCCACTCACAAGACGTCGGCGTCTGTGCCGTCAGGATGGAGCGGCAGATCACCCCGGGAGGGGACCTATGGGCACTGCTGAGGATCTGGCGCCACCTTCGGCGGCTGGGCCCTGACATCGTGCACGCACACACTCCGAAGTGCGGGATGCTGGTGACACTGGCCGCTTGGCTTGCTCGAGTACCGGTCCGGGTCTACCACATTCACGGGCTGCCGCTGCTCACCGCAACGGGAATACGTCAGTTGCTCTTGCGGTGGAGCGAACGAGTGACCTGCCGCTTCGCCACCCAGGTTCTTTGTGTAAGCCACTCGGTTCGACAGGTTGTCGTCGAGAGGGGTCTATGCCCCGCCGGAAAGATCAAGGTGCTCGGCGGGGGCACAATCAACGGTGTCGATGCCATCGGCAGGTTCAATCCTGCAAACCTCGCCCCAAACGTTCGTCACCAAATCCGGACCGCCCATGGAATTCCGGAGCACGCGCTCGTGGTAGGATTCGTCGGACGGGTGGTCAGGGATAAGGGCATGGCGGACCTCGTGGACGCCTGGGCCGCTCTCCGGGCGCGCTTCCCCTCGTTGCACCTCCTCGTCGTGGGCCCGCTCGAGTCCGGGGATCCGATCCCAGAGGACACCCGCCGAGTTCTCACGACTGACACCCGGATTCACCTTACTGGACTCGAGTGGGACACCCCTCCGTTGTACGCCGCCATGGACCTGGTCGTGTTACCGAGCTACCGGGAAGGCTTTCCTACGGTACCGCTCGAGGCGGCCGCTATGGAGTTGCCTGTTGTCTCCACCCGGGTGCCCGGCTGCGTGGACGCGGTTCTCGAGGGGCGTACGGGGATGCTCGCGGAGCCCCACCATGTCGCGACGTTGACCGAACTGATCGCCGGCTACCTGTCTGATCCGGATCTTCGCCGGCGTCATGGCCAGGCCGGCCGTGAATGGGTTCTCCGCGACTTCAAGCAGGAGGTGATCTGGCAAGCAGTGTGGGGCGAGTATGTGCGCCTGTTGAATGAGGTCGGGATGCCCCTTCAGGCACCGGCATACCCGCACGACAAACTTGCTATCCCGCACCTGGCGCCGGAGGGTTCGTGACCGCGCGGCGGCTGATCGACACCTGCGGGGCAGGGTTGGGCCTGCTCGCATTCGCGCCCATAATGGCGCTCTGCGCTCTGGCCGTAGGCGTGGTGCTCGGCCGACCGGTCTGGTTCCGGCAGCTCCGTCCGGGGCTTCACAGCAGGCCGTTCACTCTACTCAAGCTACGAACCATGTCGGATGCCCGCGGTACCGACGGCACTCCGCTGGAGGACGCCGAGCGCCTCGGCGCATTGGGCCGCTTCCTTCGCCGTTGGAGCCTGGACGAGCTACCGCAGCTCTGGAACGTGCTCTGCGGCGACATGAGCCTGGTCGGGCCGCGTCCTCTCCTGACGGAGTACCTGCCTCTCTATAGTGCCGAGCAGGGCCGGCGCCACAATGTCAGGCCCGGCCTGACGGGCTGGGCACAGGTGAATGGCCGGAACGCACTGTCTTGGGAGGAACGGTTCAAACTGGACGTGTGGTATGTGGACAATCGAGG
>JAXDMF010000322.1:0-6670 GCA_034666205.1 Gemmatimonadales bacterium | reverse complement strand
ATCCGAGGGAGCCAGATCCGCCACTCGCGAAGCCCGCGAACCAGGTCCAGGACCAGGTAGGCAACCCGCCCGACGTGGGACGCTGCGTTCACCGACCAGCGGCCGACGAAGCGGCGGATACCCAGGGTTTCGGCGGCCATAAGGATCACCTATCTTCGCCTCGCATGAGGCGTAAGTCTACCCCTTCCCACTTATCCCACGCTGCTGCGTTTCGCCGTCAGATCATTCGCTGGTTTCGGCGCAGGGGGCGCGACCTCCCCTGGCGCCGCACTCGGGATCCCTATCACATCATCGTGTCGGAGTTCATGCTACAGCAGACCCAGGTGTCCCGGGTGGAGCCGTACTACCACCACTTCCTCGAGCGATATCCCTCGATCGAGTCGCTCGCGGCCGCACCGCCGTCGTCCGTACGGGAGAGCTGGGAAGGCTTGGGTTACTACCGGCGCGCAGTGAACCTGCACCGGCTGGCGCAAGAGGTGGTGCGGGACCGGGCCGGGGTGATTCCCGGTGACCCCGCCGAGCTACGACGACTGCCCGGAGTCGGCCGCTACACCGCGGGTGCGGTGGCGAGCTTCGCCTTCGAGCGCGCCACGCCGGCGGTGGACACCAATGTGGGGCGGGTCCTTCGGCGAGCGTTCCACCCCCGCACCCCACAGCAGTCCCTCAATCGCCGGCTCTGGGACACGGCGCAGCAGATCGTGCCCCGTCGGGGCAAGAGCGCGTGGGCGTTCAACCAGGCGATCATGGAGCTGGGAGCGTTGATCTGCACGGCGCGGGTGGCGAAGTGCGGGGAATGTCCGGTGCGGGCGTCGTGCGCTACGGGAAGGAAACTACGTGAACGGTGACTTACTTCAGCATCGCGCCGGCAAACAGCGCCACCAGCCCGAACGTCCCCGAGATCGAAGCCACGATCCGCTGCCGCTGGCGTAGCTCGTCAAAATAGCCGGCGGCTTCGCCGATGGGATCGAGCCGGCTGAGCTTGGCGGCAGTGGGAAGCGAAATCAGAAGGGTGAGCAGGGCCGCCACGATGCCCGTGCCCTGCATGATGATCAGCCAGATGCTGAAGCCCGGGACTTCACCACCAGTGACCCGGACCGTCAAGATCAGACCCGACAGCACCGCCAGGATTGCACCGGGGGCGATCGCCACCTTCATGACCGAGGCCTGGGCCCGCACCACCGCGCCGAGCCCGTGACGGTCTTCCCGTTTCGCGGCGATTCCCATGATCATCGCGGCGATTGCCCCGCCAAGCCACAGGGTGAACCCGAGCAGGTGGAGGAACAGCCAGAGCCGAATCACGTCACGGCCGACAGGATAGCTCCGTCGATCGGCTGCCGCCCGCCAAAGCCGGTGTCGATCTCGTGCCAATGGCTGATCCGGTCCTCGCCCAGTCGCCAGCACAGGAAGATCGGATGATCCTCCCGCAGCGAGTAGAAGTCTACCAATCCTCCCTCGAATCCCTTGAAGACGCAGCCGATCCCCTCCAGCTCCTGGAGGTAGCGGTTGATCCGATCGGCGTGGCGGGTGACCTCGTCCCGGGCAGCGACCAGGTCCTGGGTCTCACCCCAGTCGGCTCTGGCCCCGCCGGTCAGGAGCTCGAAGCGGCCGACGGCGGCACGCCAGGCTGGATACTCGACAGTCAGATCCGAGACAATCCGGCGCACCAGCGGCAGCGTGCGCTCGGCTTCCGGGAGAGTGAACAGTTTGAAATCCGGCATTACGTCTCCTGTCATCCTCAGACGATCTTCACGCCCGGAATCTGCTCCGGATGACTGATGAATCCAACCACCTTCCCCTGCTCGTCCACCACCGTGATCGTCGGCCGAAGGTGCGACTCGCTCGGATCCAGGTCCATCCGCACCTCGAAGCCATCGAGGTCGCGGTCGGGTCGCACCACCGGCGAGTTGGTGCGCATGAGCGAGTCGGCCCGGGTGTGCCAGGGATGCTTGCCCTCGGCCAGGCAGCGGGTCACCAAGTCGCGGTCGCTGAGCGTGCCAAGGAATCGGCGGGTGCGGTGATCATCCACCACCGGCACCACCGAAATGTTACGCGTCTTCAGCATGATTGCGACCTCGCTCGCCATCGCCCCCGCCACCGCCACATGGGGGTCAGGCACCATCACTTCAGAGGCTTTCATTGGCTCAATTTGCCCCGAATGAAGGAGGGGTCAAGAGTCGCTTCCCCAGCGGTCCAACGCCTCACGGGTAGCCCGGCGTCCCTCGTTCGCGTACTCGCGCACCCGATCCACTCTGAAGGTGGCATTCCGCTCGGTGCGGGGGCGTACGTACACCAGCGGCGGCCTGCTGGGATCGGCCCGCCAGAGTGCCAGCTGGTTTTCCGAATTGGCGGCCATCAGGATCCCAACCGCATCATCGTGGGCCCGCACCAGCGCGGGCACCCGGGCGGCCTCCGCGGGAGCCGGCGGATCGAAGCCAGGCCCGACGTCCACGGCGAGCACCAGCTCGACATCCAGCTCCGCCGCAGGCTCCAGGGGCACGACACAGCGGAGCCCGCCGTCGGCAAACCGGCGGCCGTCGATCACCACCGGCGGGTAGTACATCGGCAAGGCGCAACTGGCGCACAGCACATCGACCAGCGGGGCTGTTTGCGCGCCGGCACCGAAGAGCACCAGCTCGCCGGTATCGAGATCCACGGCGGTAACGGTGAGCGGCACGGTCAGATCGGCGAATCGGCGGACCGGCACCAGCGCCTCGATGGCCGACCGAAGCGGACCCGGTTTGAGAAGCGAACGAAGAAAGAGACCAGCGACCGGCGCGAGTGGGTTCCGCACGATGCCGCGAGCTCCCACGTCGGCCATCCGCTCCAGTAGCTCGTCATTGGCCACCCCGCTGGCGAGCCCGGCAGCGATCACCGCACCCATCGAGGTGCCGACGTACCAGGTCGGCTCGAAGCCCGCCTCGCGCAGCGCCCGGCAAGCGCCGAGGTGCGCCGCGGTCTTTGCGCCACCGCCGCTCAACACCAGAGCCGCGGTACGAGCCGTCACGTGGGCTTGCGCTTGCGGTGGGCCTGGGCTCGAGCATAGCGCGCCCGCTCCTCATCGGTCTCCGGCACGAGACGGGGAACCCGCTTCGGCTTGCCCTCATCATCCACCGCCACGAAGACAACATGAGCGGTATGGGTGTGCCGCTTTTCCCCGCTGCTCACTCGCTCGGAGTAGACCTCGACCGTGATATCCATGGAGGAATTACCGACGTAGTCCACCGTGGCCACGCAGCTCACCAGTGCACCAACAGGGATACGCTCCCGGAAGTCCACCCGTTCGATGCTCGCGGTGACCGCCGGTCCGCCCGCGTGTCGAATCGCCGCCACCGCGGCCGCCTGATCCACCAGCGCCATGAGCTCGCCGCCGAACAGGTCGCCCCGGACGTTCTGCATGTGCGGCATCACGAAGGTCGTGATCTGGCCGGTGGAGTAGGTCATCGGTCGAGATTCAGGAGTCGTCATGGCTCAACCAAGGCGTGAACAGTAAACAGTGAACAGTGAACGGTTGGCGGTCGGGATGGGCCCGTTGACCGTTTACCGCTCACCGTTCACGCTTCTAATAGTCGACAGGTCTCAAATAGTACTCCCCTATCGCCGTCCCACTCAGCATGGCGACGGTGGGGAGCCGGCGCTTCCAGTGGGTGGAGTCGAGCCGCTGCCGGACCAGCCTGATCTCGGCCTCGTCGAAACCCAGCGCCGCGATCTCGGGCGACTTGTATCCCAGCAAGATCCAATGGAGGATGGCATCGGCCCGGCGATAGGAGATGCCGAAGTCTCCTTCGTCGGTCTGGCCCTTGATGAGGTCGGCACTGGCCGGCTTGGAGACGATGACGTCGGGGACGCCAAGGTGCCGAGCTAGAACCCAGACCTGAGTCTTGAAGAGATCGCCGATAGGGTTGACCGGTGGCGAGTCGTCGGCGTGCCAGGTGAAGTAGCCGAATAGACGCTCGGTCTTGTTGCCGGTGCCTAAAGGCAGCGCCCGCAGAGCGGCGGACAGATCGAACAGGGTGATCATCCTGGTACGAGCCATGATGTTTCCCAGCCGAGCAGGCTCGACCTCGCCACCAATGGCGCCGGCCAGGGCATCGACCGCCGCGCTGATCTCCACGGTGCGACTCGGGATGCCGAGCGCATCGATCACCAGCTGGGCATGGGCGAGACTCTCGCCGCTCGACGATCGGTATGGCATGCGGATCCCGATGACGCTCGACGCCCCGAGCGCCTCGACGGCCAGATAGGCGACCAGCGAGCTGTCCACCCCGCCGGACAGGCCGATCACCACCTTCTCGAACTTCCGCCGCCGCTGCACCTCGTCCCGGATGAACTCCACCAGCCAGCGCCGGGTGAGCTCGGGATCGATGCCGAGCGGGTCCTGGCTGGGGTTGAATCGTGCCGATAAGGGGGGAAGCGGGGAAGCGGGGACGCGGGGACGCTGGACCGCTTTACTCGGCAACTCGGTCTCTAGCGGGGTATCGCTTACCCCCTTCCCCGCTGACCCGATGTCCCGCTGATTGCTTCCCCGCTTCCCCGCTTCCCCGCGTTCCCGCCGCGCAGCGTGCAACGATCCGAGAAGGTGAGGCAGCCTCATCTCGAGATCGGCAAGCAGCGGCAGATCCGCCCGTGCTCGGGTGATCTCCTCGAAATCGATCAACGCGGGTATGATCGCCTCCTGGAAGATCGGGCCCTGGCTCAGAATGTCACCGCGGGGCCCGGCCAGGATAGATCCGCCCGGGAACGCCTTTCCGCCCTCAAAGCCAACCAGTTGTGCCAGGGCGACATAGACCCCGTGCTCGCCGGCGATGTCCTGGACCAGCCGGCTCCAGCGCGCCAGGCTCACCGGACGCCCCGCCGTTTCGTCGGTGGTCATCACCCCCCGAGCGGGACTCGCGCTCGGGATAATGATCAGCTGGGCGCCGTCCAGCGCGGCTAGCATGGGGGTGAAGGAGTGCCACGCATCTTCACAGATGAGCATCGCGGCCCGGCCCCACCGGGTATCGAATGCCTGCACGCTGCGTCCGGCCTCGACGAAACGCTCCTCGTCGAAGACCCCGTAGGTGGGGAGGAAAATCTTACGGTGGATGTGGCGGATGCCTGCGTCGGGCCCACCCAGTGTCGCGTAGAGCCCGGAGTTGTGAAGCCGATTTCCGTGCACCTCGTAGAAACCAATCGCTACGTCGAGTGACGGGGCACCGGAGTCGCCGTGCTGGCGGCTCAGATCGGCAAAGAGCTGATCGCCCGAAATGGCGAGATCCCGCACCCCGCCTTCGAGGAAGTAGCCGGTGAGCGCGGTCTCAGGGGCAACCACAAGCTCGGGCGGCTCGGGCCAGCTCCCCACCTCCCGGAAGAGAGCGCCGAGCCGGCAGAGATTCTCCTCATATGCGCCCTTGTGCGGGCGTACCTGGGCGATGGCGAGACGGAGCACATGTTAAAGGTAATTACCTTATTGCATGCTTCTCTACGTCGCTCTCGGCAGTGCCATCGGCGGGGTCAGCCGCTACCTGCTCGGCGGATTGGTGCAGCGGATGCTCGACACCACCTTCCCGGCCGGCACACTGCTGGTGAATATCACTGGCTCGTTTCTGCTCGGCGCGATCATCCGGTACGCGCTCGATACCCCCTCCCTCACCCCGGAGGTCCGGGCGTTCCTGACCATCGGGTTCTGCGGCGGCTACACCACATTCTCCACCTTCAGCTATGAGACCATGGCGCTTCTGGAGGATGGCGAGTGGGCCAGGGCGGGAGTTTACATCACGGCTAGCGTCATCCTGTCGCTCATCGCGACATTCCTCGGCCTCGCTCTCGCCCGCCAGGTGATCGTCTGGCGGGAACACATGTAGACGCTCAGGGAGCTCAGATGCACGGTCTGACTGGCGAACGGGTGCTGATGCGCATCCATATCGGTGAGCGAGACAAACACCATGGGAAGCCGCTCTACGAGGCGATCGTTCACCTCCTGCGCGAGCGTCACTTTGCCGGCGCGACGGTGCTCAGGGGTATCATGGGATTCGGGGCTAGCGCGGGAATCCACACCGAGAAGGTGCTGCGGCTCTCGCTCGACCTTCCACTCGTCGTAGAATGCGTCGACACCGAGGAGAAGATTCAGGCTATCCTGCCGGAGCTGGACCAGATGATCGGCGGTGGCCTCATCACCCTGGAGCGGGCCCGAGTCATCATGTACCGCCCGGAGAAAGGTGAGAGGTGACTTTGCCCGCATTCCAGGCCCTGAGCGGTGTCGCCAACGCCTGCCAGATACTCCCCAACGTGATCACCGGCGGCCAGCCCAACGCGCTGCAGCTCCGGGCGCTGAAGGAGGCCGGGGGCGCCGTGGTCCTCGATATACGCGATCCCATGGAGTCTCGTCCGGTTGACGAGCCTGCTCTGGTGAAACAGCTCGGCATGGAGTACGTGAACATCCCGGTACGGGCAGGTTCCCTGGACGATGCTACGCTCGACCGGATCCTCGCTGTGTTGCGCGGAGCCGGCGAGCGGACAGTCTTCTTCCACTGCGGCAGCGGCAACCGGGTGGGGGGCGCCCTCATTCCTTATTTCATGCTGGACCAGGGCGTGGAGGAGGAGGATGCGGTAGATCAGGCCATGCGCGTCGGCCTCCGTAGCGCCGAGATCCTGGAGTGGGGGCTCAGCTACGCCCGGCGAAACCGGAAGCCGG
>JAXDMF010000321.1:0-11248 GCA_034666205.1 Gemmatimonadales bacterium | reverse complement strand
CGGCAGGGGATCCAATAACCCGAAATTCGCGTTCATGGGCTGAAAGTGAGTCGGGTCGGCCTCGCGGAGATAGCGGTAGAGCCCGCCGAGCATGGTTGTCGCCGGCGGGACCGCTACCGGAAGGCCTTGAAGCCGGCGCGCGAGGTTGATCCCCGCCAGGAGACCGGTGCCGAGCGACTCGGTGTAACCCTCTACGCCGGTGATCTGTCCCGCAAAGAAGAGCTGGTCGTCACCCCTGGCCGTGAGCCCCGGCCCCAGGCTGGCCGGACTGTTCAGGTACGAGTTCCGGTGGATGCTGCCGTAGCGGAGATACTCGGCCGCGTCCAGACCCGGGATCGTACTGAACACGCGCTGCTGCTCCGGTATGCGGAGCCGGGTTTGGAAACCCACCAGGTTCCACATCTGTCCCGCCCGGTCTTCCCGCCGGAGCTGGACCACCGCATACGGCTCCCGTCCCGTGCGGGGATCGGGCAATCCCACCGGCTTCATCGGCCCGAAGCGGAGGGTCTCCCGGCCGCGCCGGGCCATCTCTTCCACCGGCAGGCAGCCCTCGAAGTAGGGCACCTCGTCGAACTCATGGCCGTGAAACTGATCGGCGGCAACGAGCGCGTCGATGAACGCCTCGTACGCCGCGGCGTCGAGGGGGGCGTTCAGGTAGTCGTCGCCGCCGCCCTTGCCGTAGCGGGACAGCGCGTACAACCGTCCGTGGTCGAGCGAGTCGGAGGATACCACGGGTGCTATGGCGTCGTAGAAGGCGAGCGCCGATGAGCCGAGCCGGGCCGTGAGAGCGCCGGCGAGCCGTTCTGAGGTCAGTGGCCCGGTGGCGATGACGCCCGGTGAGGGGAGCTGATCCACCTCCTGGCGCACCAGGGTGACGTTGGGATGGGCAATGACCTGCTCGTGCACCGCACTGGAGAACACCTCCCGATCGACGGCCAGCGCGGTGCCTCCGGGGACACGCGCTGCATCGGCGCACGGGAGCAGAATGCTACCCAGGGCGCGCAGCTCGGCCTTGAGCAGCCCGTGGGCGTTGCTGAGCTCCACCGATTTGAAGGAGTTGCTGCAGACCAGCTCGGCGAGACGATCGGTCTGGTGAGCGGGAGTCTTCGTCTTCGGCCGCATCTCGCACAGCGTCACCCGGACGCCGCGCTCGGCCAGCGCCCACGCTGCCTCCGAGCCGGCGAGACCTCCGCCGACGACCGTGGCGTTCACGCCAGGGCAACCTCTCCCGGTTCGGCGACCACGATGCGGTGGCCGCACTTGAGGCAGGTGCGGCTCTCTCCATCGGCCTTGCTGATCTTCTTCTCCATGCCGAGCCAGCCGCAGCTGGGGCAGGTCTCCGGCACCGGCCGGTTCCAGGTGGAGAAATCGCACGCCGGATAACGCAGGCACCCCCAGAACGACTTGCCCCGCTTGGTGCGCCGCTCGGTGAGATCGCCATCGGGGCACTTGGGGCACTTGAGTCCCATCGGGAGCGAACGGGTTCCCTTGCACTTGGGGTACGTAGTGCAGGCCAGGAACTCCCCGAAGCGGCCGGTCTTGATGACCATGGCCGAGCCGCAGAGATGACACTTCGCGTCGGTGGCGCGGTCCGGGACCTTGTTCCGCTTCAGCGACTTCACGTAGTCGCAGGAGTCCTTGTACTTGATGCACGCGAGATACGGCCCGAAGCGACCGGTGCGAAGCTCGATCGGCGAGCCGCACTTGGGGCAGCGTTCCTTGGCCAGCTCCTCCGGTTTGAGCCCGTGCGCATCGGCCACGAGCGCATTCAGGTCCACCGCATTCAGCGCCTTCAGGAACGGGCCATAGAAGTCCTGCAGGACCCGCTGCCACTTGAGCTCGCCGTCTTCGATCCGGTCCAGCTCGTCTTCCATTTCGGAGGTGAACTCGACGTTGAAGATGTCGGGGAACTTGCCGATCATGATCTTCTCCACGGTTTCGCCCAGGTCCGTGGGAAAGAAGCGCCGCTGATCCACCCGTACGTACTCGCGGGCCGACAAAGTCGAGATGATGGCGCTGTAGGTGGACGGCCGGCCGATGCCCAGACGTTCGAGCTCCTTGACCAGGCTGGCCTCCGAAAAGCGCGGTGGCGGCTCGGTAAAGTGCTGCGAGGGAGTGATCTCCCTGACCTCCACCCGGTCTCCCGCGACCAGCGGCGGAATTGGGGGGAGATCGTCCATGGTCTTTCCTTCTTCCTTCTCCCGTCCCTCGGTGTAGAGCACGTGATAGCCGTCGAATACGAGCACCGATCCCGACGCGCGGAAGAGATACTCGCCGAGATCGAAGTCCACGATGGTCATGTCGTAGACGGCCGGCGTCATCTGCGAGGCGACGAACCGCTGCCAGATCAGCTGGTAGAGACGGTACTGGTCGGACTCGAGATGGGGTTGCACATCCTCGGGGCGGAGGCTGACATCGGTGGGCCGGATGGCCTCGTGGGCGCCCTGGGCCCTGGCGTTCTTCTTGGCGCTGTAGCGGTTCGGCTCCTCGGGCAGATACGGCTTGGCGTAGTTCTTCTTGATGAAGCTCCGCACCGAGGCGAGGGCAGTGTCGGACACCTGGGGTGAGTCGGTCCGCATATAAGTGATGAGGCCGACCGCGCCATCCCCGCCGACATCCATGCCTTCATACAGATCCTGCGCCGTACGCATGGTGCGCCGGGAAGAGAAGCCGAGCTTCTTGGCCGCTTCCTGCTGCAGCGTGCTGGTGGTGAACGGCGCCCCCGGGTTCTTCCTCCGGTTGCGCTTCTCCACCTTGGAGACGATAAAGGGCCGGTTCCGTACAGCATCGACCACCGCGGTGGCATCGGCCTCGGTATGGAGTTCGGGCTTGTGCCCAGCCACCTTGGCCAACGCGGCCTCGAAGGTCTGGCCATCCTTGGCGCAGAGGGCCTCGATCGTCCAGTACTCCTCGGGCTTAAAAGCCCGAATTTCCCGCTCCCGCTCCACGATCATCCTGAGCGCAACGGTCTGGACCCTGCCGGCAGAAAGGCCGGTCTTGATGCTCTTCCATAGAATGGGGCTGGCCTTGTAGCCGACCAACCGATCGAGAATCCGACGGGCCTGTTGGGCATCCACCTTCCGGTCGTCGATCTGGCCCGGGTCCTTGAGCGCCTCCTGGATGGCGGCCTTGGTAATCTCGTGGAAGAGGATGCGGTGAGTAGGAACCACTGCCTTCAGCTGGTCGGCCACATGCCAGGCGATGGCTTCGCCCTCGCGATCGGGGTCGGTGGCGAGGTAGATGACCGAGGCGCCCTTGGCCGCTTTCTTGAGCTCCGAGAGAGTCTTGGTCTTGCCTTTGATGGTCACGTACTTCGGCTCGAAGCCGTTATCCACGTCTACGCCGAGCTCGCGAGTGGGCAGATCGCGCAGGTGCCCCACGGTCGCCCTCACGTCGTAGCCCGAGCCGAGATACTTCCCGATGGTCTTGGCCTTGGTGGGCGACTCGACGATTACCAGCGCAGGCCTCCGGCCACGCCGAGCGGAGCCCGCGCCATTGGCGCTGGGTCCGCCGGGCTTGGCCCTGGCGCTCTTCACGCTCTTGGGCGCACCCGCGATCTTCTTCGCGGCTTTTACCGTCCGCTTCGGTCGTGTCGCCATAAATCCAGTGTAACTGCTCCGATCATCAAATGGTCAACGCCGGGAGGTAACAAAAAACCCGCACATCCCGCAAACGCAAGCTCAAGCTCATCAGGCAGATCCCTACGGCACCCCTACCAACCAGCATGTCGCCGTGCCAGTTCCACGACCTCACGGGCAACGGCCTCGGCGGCAGTACTGTCGGCCTGCACCCGCTGGTGGGCCAAAAGGTAGAAGGGCTCTCGCTCCTGGAGCAGCGTACGCATTCGTTGCAATGGGTCCATGCCGGTCAGGAGGGGGCGGACCTCGCCTTCCTCGCTCCGCTTGGCAGCGGTCGACGGCTGGCACTGGAGATAGATAACCAGGCTCGTCGCCTTCGCGGCCTCGAGCTCCCCGGGCTGTGCGGCCCAGCCCCCGCCCGGCACGATAACGCCCGGCGCTCCGGCCTGGGCGGCCTTGACCGCATCCCGCTCCAGCTCCCGGAACCGCACCTCGCCGACCATCCCGAAGATCTGCACCGCGGGCATACCCATCTCCCGCACCAGCAAGGCATCGATGTCGATCACGGAAGCGCCGAGCGCCTCGGCCACAAGACGGCCGACGGTGCTCTTGCCCGCGCCGGGGAGCCCGACCAACACGATGTGCCGGGGCATCAGCCCTCGGTGGCCTGGCGCAGCGCCGCCCAGCGGGAGCCGAGCGCCGCCACGTACCCCTCGTAGTTACGGCGCATCTCGCGGAGCGAGTCGCCGCCGAATTTCTCCAGCATCGCATCGGCCAGGGCGAGCGCCACCAGCGCCTCGGCGATGACACCCATGGCGGGCACGGCGGTGATGTCGGACCGCTCGCTGACCGCCTTGGCGGGCTCCCCCGAGTCGAGATCCACCGTGGCCAACGGCGACATCAGTGTCGCGATGGGCTTCATCGCTACCTTAACAACCACCGGTTCCCCAGTGGTCATGCCGCCCTCGAGCCCGCCGGCATTGTTAGTGGGTCGTTTGAAGCCCCCGCGGGGATCTGACGAGCGCGCACTAGCTTCCCCGCTTCCCCGCTTCCCCCCGTCCCCGCCTTCTATCGGATCGTGGACCTCCGACCCCGGCCGGCGGGCCGCCTCGAAACCCATCCCGATCTCGACCCCCTTCACCGCCGGGATCGACATCAGCATTCCGGCCAGCCGGCCATCCAGTTTCCGGTCCCAGCTGACGTGGCTGCCCAGCCCGACGACGACCCCGCGGGCCACGACCTCGACTTCACCTCCGAGGGTATCGCCGGCCTTCTTGGCGGCGTCGATCCGCCGGATGATCGCGGCCTCGGCGGCCGGATCCAGCACCCGGACCTCGGAGCGATCGGATGCTTCGTTCAGGGGGACCGGCAGGTCGGCGGGCGCGGCGCGAACGCCACCCATCGAGAGCACGTGGCTTCCCACTTCCACCCCGAATTCGTCGAGCAGCCGCTTGGCCAGTGCGCCCGCGGCGACTCTGGCCGTGGTCTCCCGTGCGCTCGCCCGCTCGAGGATGTCCCGGGCATCGATCCGGTCGTACTTCAGCACTCCGGCCAGATCGGCGTGGCCCGGCCGCGGGCGGGTTACCCGGCGGCGGCGCAGCTCTCCGACGTCCTGGGACGCCTCATAGGCCATCACGTCTTCCCAGTTGGCCCAGTCGCGATTCTGAATCAGCATGGCGATCGGCGAGCCCAGCGTCTCTCCGGCCCGGAGCCCGGAGAGCCATTCGATGCGGTCGCGCTCGATCTTCATCCGCGCCCCGCGGCCGTACCCGAGCATCCGGCGGGCGAGCTCGCGATCGACCCACTCCGCCGAGACCGGGAGACCTGCGGGCAGCCCCTCGACGATGGTGACGAGGGCCTTACCGTGCGATTCGCCTGCGGTAGAGAATCGGAGCATGATGATCGGTCCCTTTGGAGGAGGTCCGCCACAGCCCTGATTCTAACGAACGAGCCCGGCTTGCGCCGGGCTCATTCTCTTTCGGAAGGACTAACCCTATGTCATCACTCAGGCGTGATACCGTCGTCGATGATCCGGGGGGTGACCAGGATGATCAGGTCACGCCGGTTTTCCTGGCTCGAGCTGAAGCTGAACAGCTTGCCGATGATCGGAAGACCGGAGAGCAGCGGAATGCCGGACCGGGTGTTCTTCACTTCCGTCACAGTGAGGCCGCCGATGACTGCGGTCTCGCCGTCGTTGACCAGGAGCTGGTTGTCAGCCTTCTGGGTCTGGAAGATGAAGCCGAGGTCGGCGGCTGCGAGTTCCTGCAGCGACGACCGTTCCGTGTGCAGCTCCATGGAAATCTGGCGATTGCTGGTCACGTGCGGTGTTACGGTCAGCCGGATACCGGTCTCCTTGAACTGCACGTTGGACGTGGCGGCAGCTCCGCCAGTACCCGCGTCGATCACTCGCACCGGGGTTTCCTCGCCGACGAGAATGTCGGCCTTCCGGTTGTCCAGCGTGGTGATGACCGGCTCGGCCTGGATATCCGAGAGATCTTGCCGCTCGAGCGCGCTCAGGAAGGTGGTCAGGCTGAACCCGCCCAGCGCGGTGGAGAAGATCAGGTCGAGCGCCGAGCCGATGATGGTGCCGCTCGCATTACCGACGGCCGCTACCGAGTTGCCGCCCAGATCTATGACGTTTACGTCCTTGGCAAAGGACGTTCCGGTGGTCGGATTGGTCCGCTGGGCCAGGGTGTTGAAGAACTGGGTGTTGTTGCCCAGGTCATACTTGAGCCCGAGCTGCTCGATGTCGGTTCGGTCCACGAACACGATCTTGGCCTTGATCGACACCTGGGGCGTCCGGATGTCGAGGCCGCGCACGAAGTCGGTCAGATTGGAGAGCCGGCTCCGGGTGTCCGTGAGGATGAGTGAGTTCGAGTTGTCGTCGGCGATGACCTTGCCCCGACCCTTGGTCAGGCTGCCCTCGATGCTCTTGGTCATGTCCTTCGCCTTGCCGTAGTTGATCCGCACGACGGCGGTCTCCAGCGGCTCGAGCGAGTCCAGCACCGCGAGTGCGGCAGGCGCATCGACCCGGATGATCCCGCCCGGCATTTCCTGGGCGGACAGGCCCTGGCTGGCCAGGATGGCTTGGAACGCCTGGGGCCATGGCTGATTGCGGATCTCGGCGTTGACTTCGCCCTTGACGTCCTTGCCCAGAATGATGGTCCGTCCGCTGAACGCGGCGAACCCGGCGACTACGTCGGCGATGTTGGCGCGGTCCCACACGACGGTGATCCGCGGCTCCTCCATCGGCGCACGCGTCAGCTGCTTTTCGGTGGCGCTGAGCTTGACTTCGGGCTCGCGCCGCGGCTTGGCCGCGGGGACCGGCGCTTCGGTCGGATCGTTGGACGACCAGGCCAGGAAGCTCTGATCAGTGCCGAACGACACCCGGATGGCGTCGGCGACGCGCTCGAGGTGGTAGTCCTTGGCACCGTCCAGCTCCATCACGATACGGACTACGTCGTGCTGGAACTGAGAGTAGCGCACGTTGAGCACGCCTCCGCGCTTGACCCCGTCGTACAGATTTCCGGAGTTGCCCTTGAGCCGGGCCCCGACCACGTCCAGCACCAGCCGGTCGGGCCGTTCAAGCATGAAGTCGCGCACTTCCACCGCGCCACGCACGTTGATGATGACGTCAGCGCGTCCGGGAGATGGCTGGACGCTGACGCCCGTGACCTCGCCGCTCGCGGGACCATCGGCGCGTCCCGCGGAGGTCACTCCGAAGATCGCGAAGGTGGCGAGCATTAGGCCAGACAGTCGGGTCATTGGATTACGTCCTCCTGCTTCCGGAGCGAAAGGGTTTCTTGCCGTTCAAAGCCGAAGTCCTCGATCATGAACACCACGTCACGGTCACGAATCTGCACCAGGCGTGAGCGGCCGACCTGGTCGCCTGCCCGAAGCTTGTGCCGCTTGCCGCCCTCCTTCTCCCGGAATACCGCCACGCTGCTCGACGGCGTCCGGAGATTCTGATAGATCCCCACCAACTGGAGATCGGCCAGCTCAGGCCCGTTCTTGGCCATGTTGAACAGGGAGTTGAACGGATCACGGGCGGCACCGCCGTAGGAGAAGGTCTCTCGAGACATCTCGATCTCCTTGGCCTTCCGCACCGAGTCGGCCCACACCACCGAGTCGTTCGAGGCCACCACCGCCTCGGGCTGCGCCGGAGCAGCTGTCGCAGCAGCCGGCTTCATGCTGTCTGCGGCAACCACGGCGTGGGCGGTGTCTCTGGCCGCCGGCTGAGCCGCGGCAACGGTGGTCTGCGGAGCCATCGTCTCCTGGCCGCAGACCGACTGGGCCTGGGTCAGAATCATCTCTTCCGATGGCGCGGCCGTCTTCGGCTGCTTCCTTCTCGACTTTGTCTTCGGCTTGAAGGCCGCGGCTTTCCCCAGCTCGATGCGGACCGAGTCTACGCACGCAACCTGGCGAACCTGGGCCAGTGAATCGGCCAGATGCCGGGCCTTGCGCAGGCTGTCGGTGCGGGCGCGGATCGTGGCCAGCTTGGCCTGGTCCGCCATGGCGGCCTGCTCCTCTTTCTTATTGGAGAAAGCGGAGCACCCAGCCAGCGCGAGCGTGACTAGGAGAGCGAACCCGTAGGCATTACGTGCCACTGGCCTCTCCTTCCGAGTTGGGAGACTTCACGTAGGTCCGAATCTGGAATTTGGCCTCGAGCAGCGCTCCGGTGGTGTCACCGAGCACCTTGGCCGCCTGGCTGTTGGCGACCGCGATCGTCAGATCGTACGGCACGATGATCCGCTGCAGGCTGGCCACGTCGGCCATGAACTGGCCGATCTGATCGTACCTGCCGATGACGGACATGTTGTACTTGTAGGTGTCGAAGGGCGCAGGGCCCTGCTCGACCGGCTGGGGCACCACCTGCGACAGCGTCACTCCCCGGATCTTGCTCCGGGTGGAGATGTCGTCCAGCAGGTTGGGCACCTCGTTCCGCTCCGGCACCAGCCGCCGAAGCAGCGACAGGCTCCCTCGGTAGCTCTCCAGCCGTTTGCGGACATCGGCAACCGTGCCGCGGGCCAGCTCCTTCTTGGCGCTGTCGGTGGCGGCCTCGAGGGTGACGATCGTGTCCCGGACTGCGGCCACGTGCGCCTTCCTCGTCGCCAGCCCGTTTATGCCCACCATCTGGATGACCGCCCCGGTGTAGGCGATGTAGCCAACCAGCGCGGCGAGTCCCAGGGCGAGCAGCGGAGTAGCCTTTTCGTTCGAGAGGGCCATGGCCTCACCTCACCGACTGACTGAAGGGAGCGGTGCGAATGTAGGCCGAGTCGGCCCTAGAAAACGTGGCGCGAATGGTGAAAGCGGTGACCGGCCGGTCCTTCTCGACGACCGTCTGGGCCGAGACCGGAGTCGCGTTCTCGATCCACGGAGACGCTTCCAACTGCCGGAGAAACCGGGTATAAGCCTGGATGTCAATGGTGCGCCCGTTGAGCTGAAAGGTGAGCACAGGAGCGGCAGCCGCCGCAGCCTGGGCAGCGGAGTCGGCCTTGGTCTTGGGCGGCTGGCCAGCAGACGCTTGGGCGACATTGGCCGGCACCGTGACGGGGCCCATGTCCACCAGCCAGGTGTAGGCCGGCAATGCCTTGGTCACCTCGTCCAGCAGGTGAGGCCATATATAGCGATCGCCATCCACGTTCCGGATGACGGTGATCTGCGCGAGCAGCGAATCACGGATCATCTCCTGGCGGCGCTTGTCGGCCAGGAAGGTCTTGAACCGGCGATTCTCGCTGCGAGCCTGTTCCAGCCGGGGCTCGAGCGAAAAGAGCTGCCGGACGGTGTTCAGATAAATGAACCCGAGCCCGGCGACCACGCAGATCCAGCCGCCCACGGCGGCCATGAGGAGCGGATCCTTCACCTTGGAGCCCAGGCCGCGGAAGTTGTCCAGCATACCCTTGAGGGGGTTGGTGCCGGCGCGCTTGCGCTTCTGACCGGGTTTGAGGTTGACGGTAATCATCTGGTGACGGATCCCTGGGTCGGGGTCAGGCTGCGGAACGGAGTGCGAGACCGATCGGGAGCATCAGCAGGGGAGCAACCTCGTCCACCTGCATCGAATCGAACACGCCTTCAGCCACCTGCAGCTTCTCGATCGGATTGGCGAGCTGAACCGGAATCTGGAGCCGGTCTCCCAGCGCCCGGCTGAGCCGCGGAATCCGCGCGCCACCACCGGTGATGAAGATTCGCGATATGCCGCCAGCCGAGCGGCTGGAGGTCTGGAGGAACGCGCCGGCGCGCTCGATGCCGACCGCAAGCTCCTCGGTGCGGGTGTGGAGGAACGCCTCCGGGATGTCGCCCGAGCCGCCCCCTTGCAGCATCCGCTCCGCCTCTTCGGCCGACTGGCCCCGCTCCCGCTGTAAGTCTTCCCGGAACCGGCGGGTGCCGACCGGGATGTCCCGGGTAAGCACCGGAATGCCGTCGTCGAGGATGTAGATGTTGGTGTTCTCGTGGCCGATGTTGACCAGGGCCACCACGCCGTTCATTGCCTCGGGATAGTTGATCTCGAACGCATTGTGGAGCGCGAAGGCATCCACGTCGATGATGCTGGGCTGGAGGCCGACGTCGGCGAGCAGGGCGAGCTTGTGCTCCACCAGCTCCCGCTTGGCCGCCACCAGCAGCACCGTCATTTGAAGCCCCTCGCCGTCCGGATCGAGGATCTGAAAGTCGAGCTCGACGTTGTCCATGTCGAACGGCACGTGCTGCTCGGCTTCCCAGCGGATGACCTCGCGGGCCTCGGCTTCCTTCATGCGGTCCATGGTGATCTTCTTGACGATCACATCGCGACCGCCGACGGCGGTGACGACATTTTTGCCCTTGACCCCGGCGCTGGCCATGAGACCCCTGATGGCCTCGGCCACGATGCCCGGATCCATGATCTCGCCCTCGACGATCGCATCGTTGCCGATCGGGGTGAACGCCACCTTGGTCAGCACTGGACCACTGGAGGTGTGGGATATGGCGACGAGCTTGATCAGGCCGCTGCCAATGTCCAGGCCGATCGTCACCGCCTTGCGACCGAAGAGTCCCATACACATCCGCTGGTTGAGGAAACGCCGGGATATTTCGCGCTACAGAAGGCAACCGATGTGCCACACAAATTGCAGTTTGGTAAGCCTTTACACCGAGGCTATTTAACGCGGCGGGTATCGGTCTCCTGCAGCCGGTTGGCTCGCCCGCATCTTCTCTTTCGCAAGCGGTCTCTCGGGATGCAGCAGTGGGGTTACGAGGGTGCAACTTCTCGCAGTAAGGGCACATGCGGCGCGGCGGCCAGTCCAAGTAAGCGACCGCCGCCGCCCACAGCAGCAATTCGTCAGTAGAGCTGGACCCAACCGCGCTCTGACAGGCGGGTGACCACACCCGAGCCCTGCAGCGCCCGCCGGTTGGCACACGAGGAATAGAGCACCGTGGCGTTGCCGCTCAGCCTGCTGTCATCGAGCTGGACGTCCGAGGCGATGATGCCGCCGTAGAACTTCACGTCGTCGCTGCCGGTGCCGCGCACGTTGACCGCTCCGGTTGCGATAACCGGGCCGAAGAACGAGACCCGACCCTGCACGTTGAGACTGCCTTCCACCAGCAGAATTCCCTGGCCCGATCCCGACCCCGAGATGCTGAGATCGCCGTAATGGTAGATGATCGGGAAGTAGTTCCAGCACGGGTTGGTCCGGTCT